>NZ_JABUMQ010000073.1:0-36681 GCF_013336645.1 Myxococcus sp. CA039A
CCCGCGGGCGACTTCCTCCCCGCCGAGTTCACCGGGCCCTTCAAGGTCTGCAAGGACGAGCTCATCCGCGCCTTCGAGCGCGAGTACCTCACGCGCCTGCTCGGCCGCGCCAAGGGCAACATCGCCCGCGCCGCTCGCGATGCCGAGCTGGACCGCAAGCACCTCTACTCCCTGCTGCACAAGTACGGCCTCGTGCAGAGCGAGGGAGACTGAGCGTCACCGCGCCGGAGCGCACGCGGCGTCGAGCAACTCCGGCCGGTACTCGAAGTGCATCGTGTCGTAGTGGTACCAGCGACCGCCCCAGATGAAGCCCTCCGCCTCGAAGGCGTCCACCAGCGCCTGGGGCACGGCGTTGCGCCAGCGCACCGGCAGCCGGGGCCGCTGCCATTCCCAGTAGTGCGAGCGCGCGGTGTTCAGGTCGATGGAGACGCCGTAGGAGTGCGCGCTCCGGCGCGTCGTGTGGGCGATGTTGCGCCAGACGAACGTCCCGCCCACGCCCTGGAGGAAGGGTTTCAGCGAGGCGTCCTTCGCCACCAGCGCCTCCAGCCGCGCGGCGACGCGCTGGAACGCGGGCGCCACCTTGCGGTGCACCTTGAGCCGCTGACCAAGGAACACGAGCGGCACCACGTCCACCTTCTCCTTCGCATCGCCGTACATGGCCTCGAACAGCGGCTCGAAGCGGATGCGCCCGGGGTCCTCGTCCTCGCGAGTCACCGGAGCGATGGGGCCCGCGACATAGGCGATGGAGAGCGTGTCCTCCAGGTCCGGGGCCTCCAGCTTTCGCGGGAAGGACTTCTGCTGGCCGTCGTCGAACGGATGGGCGCGTCCATCCGGCAGCGTGAAGCCCCAGCCCGCGTCGAGGCGCACCGGCGTCAGCACCGGATACCATTTCGCCAGACAGGCCAGCGCGGTTGGAGGTGCGCCGGCGGCATCGCGCACGGCGCGCGGAGCTTCGACAGGCGGACCCGCGTCGGGCGGTGTCGCGGCGAGCGCGCCTTGGGACAGCAGACACAGCACACAGGCCCTCATGAAGAAGTGGACGGGAGTCACCCGCGCATCCTCGCACCCGGGGGATTTTCGAGTGGTGAGCATTGGACTGGGATGCGAACGAAGTGTCGCCGGGGAAATCCACCGTGGCATGGTGGGTCCGCCTCCGCAGTCCTTCCATCCTCCCAAGGAGGGCCCATGATGAAGCGTCCGTCTCCGTGGCTCGCTGTGCTCTGCGCCGGTTTCATCTCCATGCATGCGACCGGGTGCTTCGGCAGTTTCAAGCTCACGCAGAAAATCTGGCAGTTCAACAAGAACATCTCCGGTGAGAAGTTCGTGCAGTGGTTGATGTTCCTCGTGCTCGTCATCGTCCCCGTCTATGGGATTGGCACGCTCATCGACGCGCTCATCATCAACAGCATCGAGTTCTGGAGCGGCAACAACCCCGTGTCGAGCGCGGACGGCACCGACGACGGCACGCGCGTCGTCCGCCTGAGCCCCACGGACGTGCTGCGCATGTCGCGCGACGCGGAGAGCGGCGTCATGAAGCTGGCACTGGAGCGCGCGGGTCAGGAGCCCGTCATCCGCTACTTCGAGCCGCTGGAGAACGGCATGGCCGTGCGCGACGACACGGGCGCGCTGCTCGTTCGCGCGGAAGGCGCGGCGGACGGCGCGGTGGCGGTGACGGACGCCTCGGGTGCCACGCTGACGGTCCACGGCGCGGAGGCCGTGGCGCTCGCTCGGCGCGTGTACGAAGACGGTGGAGTGCTGGCGCTCGCCCGGCACACCGTGGCCCGGTCCACCGTGGCGAATGGGCTCGCGCTCAACACCTGCGCCACGCCGTAGCCCCAAGGAGCGCGGTGACGCCCGAGCGTCCGGGCGTCACCGCTGGCTCACGGCGAGCCTTCGCTACGGGATGATGACACTCCCGTCGAGCGGCTCACCCTCTTCCGGACCGAAGCCCGCATCCAGCGCCTCCGAGGAGAAGGTCCCCTCCAGGCTGCGACCGGCGCCGTAGCCGTCGCCCTTCTTGAAGGACATGGAGAAGTCCCCGCGCGTCTGCTCGCCCGGGTTGCCTCCAGACTCCAACTGCAAGTCCCCCTTCTCCACCGGCGCGAAGACGCGCGACGGCTCGCCCGCGTTGAGGTGCACCACCGTGGCACGCGCCAACCCCGAGGGCGTGTTGCCCGCCAGGTTGATTTTCGCGCCCGGCCGCAGGTCCAACCCTTCCGTGGACACGGTGAGCCGCACCACCAGGTCCACGTCCAGGTCGTTGTTGCGGAAGTAGCTCACCTGGAGCGCCTCCGCGTTGCGGAGAATCTCCACGCGCGACACCTCCAGCGGGAAGAGCTCCGACACACTTCCGGACAGCGAGTTGTCCGGACGGCTGCACGCCACCATGCCGGCGCCGGACGCAATTCCCGCCAGTGTCAGCGCCGCCAGGGCGCGGACCGCACTTCTCATTGCTCCACCGCGAGGTTCAGGACGCCCTTCTTCGTGAGCGCCGCCACCGGCGTGCGGTAGAGCACCACGCGCTTGCCCGTGGAGAGGAACGCCAGCTTCGGGGACCAGCCGCCGTTGGCGTCAACCAACGTCTCACGCCAGTTGCCCGCGATGCGCGCGCTGATGATGAGCTGGTCCTCGTTCGGGTTGCAGCTCGTGTCGTTGCGGCCCGTCTCCGACGAGCAGACGTAGTGGGCGATGTGCGGCTCGTGGTTCGCCGCGTCGAACGCGAGCGACGGATACCAGCCGCCCGTCCCCCGGCCGAACACCGGGTCCGGCGTCGACCACTCGCCCGTCGTCGCGCAGCTCGTCGCGCTGGGGCTCGGGCAGTCGTAGTACTGCAACACGTCGCCTCGCGAGGAGCCGCGGTTCTGCACGGCGATGCCGAAGCCCGCCACCGAGTCGTACGCGATGGACGGCCCCAGCTGCGTGTTGCCCACGCTCTCCGGCGTGGCCACCAGCACCGGCGCCGTCCAGGCCGCGCCATCCGCGTTGCGCCGCTGGAAGACGATGCCCCCGCCCGTCGCCTGCGCGGCTTCCTTCACCAGGTCATGCACCACCGCGGGCTGCGCGCCCGCCATGATGAGACCGATGTGGCCGCCGTAGCCCGCCTTGGTGTCGCCCGACGAGGCCAGCATGCGGAACGTCCAGCTCGCGGGCCCGCCGCTCGCCAGCTCCAGGTCCGCCGACTCCCAGTCCTGACGACCGAAGTTGCCGTTGTGTCCGTCGCGATACGCGACGAGTGCCTGACCGCCGGAGAAGACCATGGACGGGTTGAGCCCGATGAGGAAGCCCACGTCGCTCAGCGGGTTGCCGATGGCCGCCGCGTTGGAGCGCGTGCCGACGACCCGCTGCGTCCACGCGCCCGCCGACGAGCGATAGGACACCGCCACATCACTCTGGAGCCAGAACGTGGAGTCGTCGCTGCCGCCACCCAGGTAGGCCACCGCCGGCTGTCCATCCGGACCGAAGGCGATCGACACCCCGTACACGCGCTGCACGGTGACAATCTTCTCCGCCGGCCCGAGCACTCCCGCGTTGAACTCGCGGTAGCGCAGGTCGTAGTTCACCACGCTGCCCGCCATCGTCCCGTTGTTCACGAAGTACGCCATGCCGATGCGGTCCTCGGGACCGACGGCCATGGCGATGTTGGAGATGGGGTTGAACTCGCTCGGGTCCGAGTCCACCTCCAAGCGGGTGAAGGGTGAATCCGAAGGTCCCGGCCCGCCATCCGGGCGCCCCGCGTCCGGATTGTCCGGATTGGAATCCTTCCCGCATCCCAATGCCAGCGCCAATCCCAGTGCCCAGACATGCCGTCTCATCTTCTGTCTCCTTGCGTTGTCGGCCCTGCACATCGTCGTTTCATCCTACGTCACCACCACGCCCGAGGAAGCAGGCGAGCCATGCATCCCGACGCGGCGAAGCGCCTCGCGCTGGGTTACGCTCGCGCACCTATGCCCCGTGCGCGTTCCCCTCGTCAGCGCCTGTCGCGGCGCTCCTTCATCCGGCGGCTGACCTTCCTGGGCGGCGGCGTCGTGCTGCTCGGGCCGCTGGCCTGCAAGCGCTCCTCCGAGGAAGCCCCCAAGCCCGCCACGGACCCCGGCCCCCTGGGCACCGCGCCCGACGGGCAACACCATCGCACCTTCTCCTCGTTCGAGCTGGCCGTCGTCACCGCCGCCACCGAGCGCATCCTTCCGCGCGACGAGGATCCCGGCGCGCTCGACGCCGACGTGCCTGTCTACATCGACCGCATCCTCCAGACACCCGAGATGAAGCCCATGCGCGACGACTTCCTGGAGGGGCTCGCCGCGCTGGAGCGCCGCTCGCAACGCATGTTCCAGAAGGGCTTCTCCGCCATCACCCCCGCGCAGCAGGACGAGCTGCTCACGCTCTTCAAGGACAGTCCGCCCCAGAGCGGCGAGGCGCACTTCCTGGAGCTGCTCACCGTGCTGACGTTGGAGGGCTTCCTGGGTGACCCGTCCTACGGCGGAAACAAGGGCAAGGTGGGCTGGAGGCTGATGGGATTCGATGCCGTGGGCACCATCGCCATGGCGCCGCCCGAGGGCTACGACGGACCGAAGTGCCTGCGCGAGTGCGGGGTTCACAAGTGAGCCTGCCCGAAGTCGACATCTGCATCATCGGCAGCGGCGCGGGCGGCGCGCCCATGGCGCTGGAGCTGGGCCGCGCGGGCTTCAAGGTCGTGGTGCTGGAGAAGGGCCCCCACTACCGGCCCCAGGACTTCGTCCACGACGAAATCCTCAACAGCCGCCGCAACTTCTTCATGCCGCTGCCCTGGGAGGAGCCGCACCTTCTGCGCAAGGGCGCCAAGGGCAAGTACGAGCGCAGCTCCGCGGCGTGGACGGCCAACTGCGTGGGCGGCGGCACGGTGCACATGAGCGGCTTCTTCTACCGCCTCAAGCCGGTGGACTTCCGGCTGCGCAGCACGCTGGGCGCGGTGGCAGGCACCACGATTGCCGACTGGCCCATCTCCTACGAGGACCTGGCGCCCTTCTACGACAAGGCCGAACAGGAGCTGGGCGTGTCCGGACAGGCCGTGGCCCACCCCTTCGCCGAGCCGCGCAGCGCGCCGTACCCGCTGCCGCCCCTGGACGTGCACCCGGTGGCGGGGGAAATCGACAAGGTGTGCAAGGGGATGGGCTGGCACTCGCTGCCCACCGCGCGCGGCATCATCAGCCGTCCCTACAAGGGCCGGGCGCCGTGCGCGTACTGCGCGCTGTGTGGCAGCTACGGCTGTGAGATGGGCGCCAAGAGCGGCACGAACGCAAGCCTCATCCCCGCCGCCGTGGCTACCGGCAATGTGCAGGTGCGGCCAGGCTGCATGGCGCGCACCGTGGAGGTGGACAAGAAGGGGCGCGCGCGCAGCGTCATCTACCTGGACGCGGACGGCGTCACCCAGGAGCAGCCCGCCAAGGTCATCGTCGTGTCGTGCACGGCGGTGGAGAGCGCGCGGCTGTTGCTCAACTCCACGTCCAGCCGCTTCGCGAGCGGACTCGCCAACGGCAGCGGGCTGGTGGGAAAGAACCTCATCTTCAGCTCGTTCGGCGAGTCCCAGGCGACGTTCCGACTGTCGAAGCAGGCCGAGAAGCGCCCGTGGCTCAAGGACCCGGGCCCCTTCGTCAACCGCAGCATCCAGGACTTCTACCTGATGCCGGATGAGCGTTTCGGCTTCCGCAAGGGCGGCACCATGGGCTTCATGTGGGCGCATCCCAATCCCATCCATGCCGCCACGGGGCTCGCCGGCAGCGGTTCCTCGGCCGTCTTCGGCAAGGAGCTGAAGGACAGGATGCGGGCCTACCGGGACTCGCGCATCCTCCTGTTCGAGGTCTACGGAGAGTTCCTCCCCACGCCCGGCAGCTACGTGGGCGTGGAGAGCGCGGTGAAGGACAAGCACGGCATCCCCGTGGCCGCCATCACCGTGGAGCGACACCCCACGGACCTGGTCGCCACGCGCTTCCTCGTCGAGCGCGGTGAAGAAGTCCTGCTGCGCCTGGAGCCGGACGAACTCAAGCGCACCACCACCGCCGGAGAGACGACCATCCTCCAGCACGGCACCTGCCGCTTCGGTGACGACGCGGCCACGTCCGTGCTGGACAGGAATTGCCGCGCGCACGAGGTGCCCAATCTCTATGTCGTGGACGGCAGCTTCATGCCCACGGGCGGCAGCGTGCCCTCCACGCTGACCATCGCCGCCAACAGCTTCCGGGTGGCGAACCACCTTGTTCGAACGTTGAAGCAAGGCGTCGCCTCCGGCGGTTAGCGATTGCGCAGGGGCGTCACGTCGACCTTCACGGCGTAGCGCGCCTGCATGTCGGACTCGAACTCGATGAGGTGGTCGCCCACTCCGGTGACGTCCGCCTCCTTCGTGAAGACGCTGAACTTCTCCATCGAGTCGAGCACCGCGCGCCCATCCGCCGCCAGACGCGTGCGGGCCCGGCACCCCTCCTCGTGGAAGATGACCACCGTCTCCTCTCCCGCGGCGGTGACCTCGTCCAGGTAGAAGCTCACCTTGACGTGAGACGCCTCCGGCACCTGGACGATGAACTTGCTGCGACCAGGGAAGCGACCCTCCGCATAGCCTTCCGCTCCGAGAATGCAGCCCGCGACGCTGCCACACACGGGCCAGGTCTCATCACACGCATCCTTCACACGCGGACCGATGAAGTCGTCGCGCGTGTCGCCACAACCCACCACCAACAACATGAGCAGGAATGCACCGGCGCTCTGGGCCTTACGACAGAACACTGTTACAACATTCATCATCATCGACCCTCTAGCGAGGAGTGAACGTCCATGCGACTGCACACCCCGTGGCTCCCTATTCTCTTCTTCTCACTCGCGGCCTGCGGTGAGAGCGCCGAAGAACTTCCCAAGACCCCGCAGCTTGTCTCGGACCGCGACGAGATGGCATTCGACCGCGAGTTCAACGCGGGCACCTTCGTCGGAACCAGTGGCTTCAACTCGGTCATGGTGACGAACATGGGGGAGGATACGCTGGAAATCACCGACATCACCCTCAACGCTCCGTCCGTGTTCACGATGAAGGTCTCCAATGACTACACGGCCGGCACGCCTCTGCAGCTGCCCTCGCTGAAGCACGTCTTCATCGAGGTGACGTTCAAGCCGCGCGAGGCCCAAGTGTACCAGGGCACCATCACCATCAAGTCCAATGCGGCGAACCTTCCAGAGAAGGTCATCGCCCTCAACGGACAGGGTATCGCGCCTCCCTGAGCCTCCCCGAGGGTGAAGGGTGACGGGCACCACCCGCCACCCCACCCAGGTGGGTGTCATTCGCTCGCCCGCCCGCCGTGGCACACCTCGCGAAGTCGCTGGCCCACACCGTGCGCCAGGCCTCGCGACAATCACACACATTCCGCCGGACACCGGGTGATGGCCTCGCGAAAGCCAGGTCTCCCCGCATGAGCGACGGCTTCGTCGCCCCTTGTTCCATCCACCCTGCCTCGCCAGCCGCCCCGCCTCGTTGAAGCCGGGTCAGACACATCGCGAGACACCGCATCGAACCAGGTGACTCCGCTGGGAGCGAGTCACCCGGCCCGGCTCCCACTCACGGCTGACGGGTGAAGGCACAGCCCCCGCGCGGCCCGGGAGCGCCACCGTCTGGCGTACCCGCGTCTTCCAGCCCCGGGCACTGCGTCGTCACGCCGCCATCCCGCGTGTACGACTGGGGATAGTCGCCGTAGCCGGTGCGCAGCGTGTACTCCACCTGCTCGTAGGACGTGCGCTCGGCCGCCGACACATCCACGCGCATCTTCCCGCCACGAATGAAGCGCGGCTCCAGACAGCCACACGCGTACGGGGCCAGGGTGACGACGGTGGAGTCGGGGCGCTCCTCCAGGTTGAACAGCGGCTGGAAGCTGCTCAGCGGAGCATTCGCCGGCGTGTGCCACGCCCGCAGCGCGTCCGAGCGGTAGCCCAGCGTCAGCGCCTGGTTGCGGCTGCCCGCCCTCACCGCCACGCAGCCATCGCCCATGCCACTGTCCGGCACCGTGCCTCCGTCGGCGCCCGCGACGGCGTCGCCGTCACAGAAGGTCAAGTCCAGCGCGAGGCCGTGCACCGAGCCACCGTCCTGCTGCTTCGCCACCTCCCACTGCACCAGCCACGCGCGGTCTTCCGGCGGCGGCACGGCGGGGAGCTGGAACATGAAGGAGTCCACGTCGGACGGCACCGCGTCGTAGTCCATGGGGCCGCGCACGCCCCGGCCGTTGATGCGGTCATCGCCGTTGCGCAGCCGTCCATAGCCATGCGACAGCCGGCCGGTGACAGTGTACTCCGCCGTGTCCGGCGGCGCGGGGAAGGCCGTGGTGGAGGCCAGGGGCTTGGACACCGCCGACTCCGTCGACGTCCCGCCGTAGCGGCTGACCTCGTCCGCGTCTTCCGCCTCCCACGTCACGTCCAGCCGGTAGTCCTTGTCATCCGCCCAGTTGGTGCCGTCGTCCTGGACGTTGAAGTAGTACAGCTCCGAGGCCGCGCGCGGGGGCACCGGGATGACGCCCTCGAAGTTGCTCAGGTTGGTGAAGCGCGGGTTGTTCGACGTCTCCTCGCGCAGCGAGTGCAGACACATGGGCGCCGGCAGGTCCGTGCGCTGGCAGTACCCCCGCACCAGCGCGACGATGTCCGGATTCTCTCCGTAGCCCTTGGGGCACGCCGTCGCGTCATTGGTGCATGCGGTCCGCCACTCATCCACGTTCACTCCCTTCGACACCAGGGTGAACACGAGCACCTGGCGGTCCGGCGTGTCCGGCAGCGCGGGGAAGCGGCCCCCGGTCGCCAGCGGCACCACGCGGTAGCGCAGCCGCGTGGGCACGGTGGAGGCCGGCAGGCGCACCCCGTACCAGTCCTGGTCGCCGATGTAGCCGATGCGTCCGGTGAAGGCCTTCGACGACGCGGGTGACGGTGAGGCCAGGTCCCACAGCAGCGCGTCGCCAACCTTGTCGTTGCCGAGCTGCGTCTGGTCCTGGGGGTCCGCCTCGTCCAGGACGCGGATTTCCACGTCGTACCCCTGGCGCACATCACCCTGTGACGTGTCCCGGTCGCTGATGCCGCGGTAGCCGCGCACCACCAGCATCCACTTGCCCGCGTGCTCCGCCTTCACCTTGCGCGCCGTCGCCAGCACGCCCGGGCGCACCTGCGGACGAACCTCGCCCTCATCCTCCTTCTCCTCCTTGGTGAGGAAGCCGGGGCGCAGGAGCTGGTACGACAGCCGCCAGTTGGGCACGAAGCCCAGGTCCGGCGCCGTCACGCTCACGTACGCCACCTTCCCCACGGGCAGGTCGAAGGTGTAGCGGTCCACGTCGTTGTCCGTGGCCAGGAAGCCCGACACCGTCCCCACCTGCACGCCCGCGCCCTGCGACGCCAACGACAGCGGCGTGGCGGCGGCGAGGGCGTCGTTGGGCTCGTGCGTGTCCGGGTTCTCGGTGATCTGCAGCGTCAGCCGGTAGGGGTTGCGCGCATCGAACTTGGGCTGGGAGACGACGTCCGGCGCGTCCTGCACCAGCACCAGCACCGTCTTGCCCTTCAGGTCGTCCCGCAGCGGCACCACCATGTCCACCGGCTTCGGCGCGCCCTGGCCATGCTTGTCGTCCTTCTTCGCCAGCGAGCTTTCCGACCCGTCGGGCAGCGTCTCCAGCACGCTGATGGACAGCTGCACCGCGGTGCTGGAGGCCACGTAGAGCCCGTTGAGGTTGAGCAGCGTGCGCGCGCTGGTGTTGGCGGGCAGGACGATGCGGTACCAGTCCTGGTCGCCTTCGCGCGTCGCCCCTTCCTTGACGAGCAGGCGCTCCAGCGGTTCACCGGGCTTGAGCTCGCACTCGGCCAGCGTCAGCGCCTCTTCCCGGCTGTTGCAGAGGTCCTGCACCTGGGGAGTGCCCGCGTCCTCCTTGTCACCGCCCCCGGAGGAGCAGGCGGTGAGAGCGAGCAGCGCGAGCGACAACAGTCGGACTTGGGTCTTCATGGGAGCGTCGATTCTCACGGCGTCGGAAGCGAGACGTCGGCGCGGCCGGGGCAGCCGTCGACGAAGTCCTCGGGGGCTACGCGGATGATGCCGTCGGCGGGGGACTTGATGCCGCCCACCGGGTAGCGCACGGAGTCCACGCGGAAGGTGCGCACCTGGGTGCGCGCGGTCGGGTCGTCCGCGGGCACCATCGCCACGGACAACGCCACGTTGTTGAAGCCCGCGCCGCGCGTGACGACGCCCGCGTCATCCGCGGCGGCCACGGTGGGCGCCAGGAGCACGTTGCCCACGCTCAGCGTGTAGCACTGACGGCCCAGCTCATCCGGCGGGCCGTCCGCCTCGAACGAGTAGCGGTAGCCCTCCGCCGCCAGGTGGGCGGTGTCCACCTCCAGTGGGCGGGTGTGCAGGCGCAGCTCCGCGCGGCTCGTGAGCCCGTCGTTGTCCGGGTCCTCGTCCAAATCATTGCTCGCGCCCTGGGTGCCGCCGCGCCATTCGATGCCATCCGGCACGCCGTCGCGGTCGCTGTCGGCCAGCGTCGCGTTGGTGCCGATGAACTGCTCGTCGCAGTCGAGCAGCCCGTCACAGTCGGTGTCCGAGGCGCGCAAGAGCGGAGGACAGCCCTTGTCCAGGCCGCCACCGTCCGGGTCCGCCACCTGGATGGGGTCGAAGTCCACGCCGCGGTCGCGGAAGTACACCTCCACGCCGTCGCTGAAGCCGTCACCGTCGGTGTCCATGAGGTTGGGGTTCGAGCCCACCTCCGCCTCGCGCGCGTCCGACAGACCGTCTCCGTCCGTGTCCGCCGCGTCCAACGGACTGCCCGGCGGCGCGGAGAAGTTGGTCGCAATCACTTCCTTCACGATGAAGGTGCGCCGCACCTGCCCGAAGGAGAAGTCCAGGAAGTTGATGGGCTCGTTGTTGCGGAAGTCGCGGAAGTTGCCGCCGCCCAGCTCGGCCATCTTATCCAGCCGGTCCGCGTTCTGGTTGATGATGAGCAGCGGGCAGCCGCCGTCGCCCGACAAGTCACACACCGACGACACCGGTTGCGTGGGAGTGAAGACGTGCACGGTGTTGACGCGCACGTCCTCCACCAGGTCCCGGAGCTGACGGATGCGCACCACCGCGTCACCCTGGAGCAGCTCGTCGTCCTGGTCCAGGGTGGGCTTTCCGTCCGACAGGAACACGAGCGAGTAGCGCGCCTGCGCCAGCGCCTGCGCCCCACCCGGCTCCAGCCGGCTGCGCGCGATGTCCGTGTTGATGAGCGAGTAGATGTCCGACAGCGGCTTGACGAAGTCCGTCGAGTCCCGGTTCGGTGAGTTGTCCGGGTTGCGGAAGGTGAGCAGTTGCTCGGTGAGCTGGCGCATCCGGGCGTCGTCCATGCTGGACACCTGCATGAAGCCGTCCTGCGGGGGGTTGCCCGGCGCCTGGGTGAGGAACGCCGTGGTGCTGCCGGCGAAGACCACCACCGCCAGGTAGACCTCCGGGTCCCTGGGCAGGTTTTCAATCAGCTCCACCAGCGCGGTGGCGCGCGTGCCATCCGGGTCGCTGACGCGCATGGACTGCGAGGCGTCCATGGCGATGATGAGCTTGATGGGGCGCACCACCTCGTTGGAGCCGACGGTGCAGAAGCGGCCCTGCATCGAGATGGCCCGGTCCACGGGGACATCCACGTCCCGGCGCGGGTCATACAGATACGAATCGGAACAGGCCACCACCAGCACGAGCGCGACAATCAGGCCCGCCAGGATACGTCCAGCCACACTCACGGGTTGACTCCTCCCTGCTGACCCGCCGGCGTCGTGCCCACACACCGCCCCTGGTTCTCCCAGGGATTGCTCAGGTCCGTGGGAATCATGAAGTTGTCATTCGTCAGCGTCAGCTCCGGACCCACCGGCACGCGCACGCTCGGCGGCGCGTACTGGGACCAGGCACAGGCCGAGCGCCAGACGCCGTAGTCGGTGGCCACGCCGCTCTCGGGGGCCTCCGCGAACCACAGCTTGAAGAGGTTGAAGCCCTGCTTGGCGCCCACCCGGTCCGGCGTCGTCACCATCTGCAGATTGGAGACGGTGTAGTCGTAGCAGACGCTCCCGTTGGACAGCACCTCCGCGATGCGCGTCTCATACTGGAAGCCGTTCTTCTCGAAGAAGGCCCTGTCCCGACGCGTGGGGTCCGTGCCCGCGCGCAGCTCCACCTCGTCCGGCAGGCCGTCACCGTCCGTGTCCAGGCCCGCGACGCTGGGCTCCATCGGGTCGAGCCCCCAGCGCGCCTCGAGGCTGTCCGGAATGCCGTCGCCGTCGCTGTCGACGATGGTCTCCCGCGTGCGCAGGTACGACTCCGCGAACTGCGACAGGCCATCTCCGTCCGTGTCGCGGCACGTGCAGCGCGGCGTCAGCGGAGAGTCCGGGTCACACCCGCGCGCGTCCAAATCATTGGCCGCCTTGAAGCCCTGGTCTTCGCGGCGCTGCTCGAAGCCGTCGTTCAGGCAGTCCCGGTCGCTGTCGGCGTTGAACGGGTTGGTCTTCAGCGTGAAGGAGTTGTCCACGTCGTCCGGCACGCCGTCGCCGTCGCTGTCCACGATGCGCGCCTCCAGCCCCGGGCCGGAGCTGAGCGGCTCCACCAGCAACGTCTTCATCACGTTGCGCGAAGCGAAGGACGAGTAGTCCAGCGCGCCCAGGCCCAGGTTGGAGATTTCAGCGGTGTCGTTGAACTCCTGGTACACGCCGTTGCCCATCTCCGCGAAGCGCGTCAGCAGCCAGGCGGCGATCTTCTTCGCCGCCGCCGGGTACTCGGCCGGCGCCACGCCCGGGTAGACGCCGTAGATCTGCTCGCAGATGGTGCCGCAGGCGCGCACGGCCTCCTGGTTGAACAGCAGCACCGTGTGCATGCGCACGTCGCCCACGTTGTACTGGTCCTTCAACTCCATCAGCCGGCGCACGTAGCTGAAGAGCTGGTAGTTCTGGTTGCGGTCCGTCCCAATCTCGAAGCCGTCAATCTGGTCCGTCGTGCTGGTGGCGTTGCAGAAGCCGATGAGGGAGTCCGCCCACGTCAGGTCCGGGCTGTCCGGGCCGGCGTAGACGCTGAGGTTGTCGGTGGCGGAGCAGCGCGGATACGGCGTGCCGTCCGTGAGGAAGACGACGACGTAGCGCGTGCGCGGCAGGACTTCCGGATTGGACAACGCGACGGCGTTGATGTCGCTCGCGATGAGGCTGTAGGCGTACGACAGGGCGCCCTGGTAGTCGGTGCCCTTGCCCAGTTGGCTCTGCAGGCCGTCGATATAGGTGTCGATGTTGGTGTCCGGCCGGGCGAAGCGGTCGCCCGTCGTCGCCGGGGGCCAGACGTTGCGGACGTTGGTCTCGAACGGGGCGACGGACACCTGCACGTTGCCGCCCGCCGCGTTCACCTGCCGGAACTGCGCGACCAGGCGCTTGAGGGCGCGCACGCGCGCGGGCTCGGTGACGCCGGGCGGGATGATGGCCTGCACCTCGGCCTGCTGACAGAAGCCGCTGTCCAGCTGCGCGCCAGGCGGGTCGGAGATGCACATGCTTCCCGACTCGTCGATGACGACCACCACCTTCACGGGGAAGCCGGCGGGGTTGGGCGGGCGCGTGCAGACGCGCCCCTGGAGCATCACCCTGTCATCGACATGGGACTGCTGTTCCGTTCGAGGCTCGAGCATCGAGTCGGTACAGGACAGCAGTCCCGTGGCCAGGAGGCCCGCCGCGAAGAGCGGGAAACGAAGAAGGCGGCGCATGGGGAAACGACCTCCTGGCAACAGACGATGAGATTTACTGCTCGCGGCGGCGGCGGCGCATCAGGACGCCCAGCAGCGCGGCGCCAAGCGCCGTGGCGCTGAAGCCCGCGGGCACGGAGTTGCAGTTCGGACCGCCTTCGTCACCCTCGCCCACCGTCAGCACCAGGGTGGACGTGGCGACGCGGCTGTCCGGGAAGACGCGGTCGGCGAAGGCCAGGCGGGCCTCCACGGTCAGCTCGTACGTGCCCTCGGTGTCCGGCACGAAGTTGGGAACGCTGCCGTCCACGTAGGAGTACTGCCAGTTGCGGCTGAGCGTCACCGCGCCCTGGGGGTTCTCCACCACGGAGTTGGAGCCATCGGGGCGCCGGGTCACCGTCCAGCGGTACTCCATGGCCGCGCCGTTGCGGTTGGCGAACAGCGGCGGACGCAGCGTCTCACCCGACTTCGACAGGCGCATGGTGCCGCCGGCGCTGACCGTGAAGGGGGACTTCGGGTCCAGGCACTTGTCCTTCTGGGTGGGGTCCACCACGAGGCAGTAGAGCCGGTCGCACGCGTCGCCCAGGCCGTCGCGGTCGTCGTCCGCCTGCTCGCGGTTGGCGACGTCACGGCAGTTGTCGACCTCGTTGAGGATGCTGTCGTCATCGGCGTCCGGGTCGCACGCATCGCCCAGGCCGTCGTTGTCCTTGTCGGACTGGTCGGGGTTGGCGAGCCCGGGGCAGTTGTCGCCGTTGTCGGAGATGTTGTCGGCGTCCGCGTCCACGCGGCACTGGCTGCCATCCGTCGGCATCACCTGGTCCGGGTTGGACCGACGCGGGCAGTTGTCCGCGCCATCCGCCACGTTGTCGTTGTCATCGTCCGAGTCACAGACGTCGCCGGCGCGGTCGGCATCCAGGTCGGACTGGTCCACGTTCGGAATCAGCGAGCAGTTGTCCTGCTCGTTCGCCACGCCGTCGTTGTCCCGGTCCGTGTCGCAGTCATCGCCCTGGCCATCGCCGTCGGCGTCGCGCTGCTGGAAGTTGGAGAGCGTGGAGCAGTTGTCACAGACATTGCCCACGCCGTCGCCGTCGCCGTCCGTCTGGTCACGGTTGGAGGCGAACGGGCAGTTGTCCCGGTCGTCCGCGCGGCCGTCGCCGTCCGCGTCATCCGTGTACGACAGCGTGTCGCCGTCATCCGTGTAGTTCACCCACACAGAGCCGCAACCACAGCCACAACCTCCACCCACCTCCTGTGGGCGGCCGCAGCTATCGCCGAGGCATTCCGGGTTGTCAGGGTTGTCGTTGTTCTGCGCCTGGGCAGTGCCAGGGTTCACGACGAGGAAGGCCCCGAGCAGCAGCGCGGGAGCGAGACGAACGAGTGTCATGGTGACTCCTTTCAGCCCCGGGCCATTAGCAAGAGACGATCCGCACCCTCGCCTGAAGTAAATTCCAACAGTTTCAGGCACTTGCGCGCGGCGCATCAGGCTGTGGACCGGAGAGTGTGGGGGGCACTCCCCAGTCCGAACGAGGGGTAGACCCCTCATTCGCGGGTGGATCACGTTCCGAGGATGAAGGCCTCTGGGTCGAGGGGGAGGATGCCCGAGGGGGTACGTCCCTCGTCCTTGTCGTACTGGATGGGCTGGATGAGCAGCGAGCCGATGCCCGCGCCGCGCGGGTCATTGTCCCGGCCGGCCTGGAGGTAGAGGTACACCTCGTTGGTGCCCGCGGGGATGACCTCGCCGGGGATGAGCGGGTGGGGCCGCTCTCGCGTCGCGACGAGGGAGATGTTCTCCACGCGCGTCGCGTAGCAGATGCGGCCATCGACGGTGGGGTCCGTCTCCACCAGGTCGTAGCCGTAGCCGCGCTCGCGGTGGAAGTCGAGGTCGGCGCTGAGCGGGTCTCCGTGGGCTTCAATCTCCGCGATGTTCGTCAGCCCGTCGCGGTCCGAGTCGAGCAGGTCCTCCGGCACGAGCGGGTTGGTCTGCGACAGGGCCTCCACCAGGTCCGGAAGGGTGTCGCCGTCGGTGTCGCCGATGCAGGGGTTGGTGCCCAGCACGCGCTCCTCGCAGGTGTTGAGCCGGTCGCCATCGTCGTCCAGGGAGATGCTGCAGCCGTTGATGACGTCGGGTATCAGCGGATCCAACCCGACGCGCACCTCCAGGCCATCCATCAGTCCGTCCTGGTCCGAGTCGAGCTGCAGCGGGTCCGTGCCGAGCGCGTCCTCGTCCACGTCGGGCAGGCCGTCACCGTCGCTGTCGGCGAGCACCTGGCCTGCGCGCACCGCCACGTTGCGGTTGAAGGCGAGGAAGCGCTTGAGCTTGAGGGTGTTCGTGCGCGCGGCGTACTTCAGCCCGGTGAGGGTGCCGGGCAGCCCCGCGGCGTCCGTCTCGATGGGCTCGGTGCCGCCAGCATGGGCGATGGCCGCGACATGCGCGCGGGTGGCCGGGTCCGGCACGGCGCCTCGGACATAGATGGGCTGCACCACCACCTCGCCCGCGCCGTACTGCTGGGCCAGCGCCTTGATTTCGCCGGTGACGGCGGTGAGCTCGCACTCGCTGCAGGCGACCTTGTCCGTCAGCGCGTTGCAGGCCGCGTCCAGGCCGATGTTGAAGGCCGGGTTGGAGCAGCTGGTGTCCTGGCTGCGCACCACGATGACCACCATGTAACGCGTGCGGGCCACCTCGCCGCGACACGCCGTCTGCATGTCGCCGGACAACAGCGTCTTCCCCAACCGCAGCGAGGAGCGGACGCTGATGGGCCCCGACTCTTGATAGGTGGCGTAGCGCGGGAGCGCGGCCTGGAAGTCCGCCGCGTCGGAGAAGCCGCCCAGGATGCCGGTGGCCACCGAGTGGTAGGCGACGAGGCCGAACTTCACGAACGGGCCGGAGAAGCGGCTGGAGAGCGTGGACAGGCCGTCCGTGGCATAGCCCACGATTTCGGTCTCCACGCCCTCGCCTCCCTGCAGCGCGAAGACGACCTTGGTGGGAAACGCGTCGCCGCCCGCGAGCGGAACACAGACGGTGCCGGAGAAGTTGGCGCGGTCACCTTGGTTGGCCCCACGCCCGTCGATGGCATAGAGACCCGCGTCGGAGCAGGACAGGAGCAGAATCGGGAGTAGCAGCGGCCACGCGGAGCGCGGAAGGGGGCGCATCGGATGGATTGTAGACCCCAGCCCCCCACGGCAACGCAAGTGACAGCGGTGTCCGCGTCGAATTCTTCAGACGCCTGCACACACCGCGGGCCGTAATTTCGCCCCGCCACGGAACGCCGGACGCGCCGCGTTCCGACGCGTGCTCACAATGTGAGCAGGAAGGCGAGCACGTCGTCCCGCTCCTCGGGGCTGAAGGCGCGCGCATCACCGTGCGCGGGCCCGGCCGTCTCCAGCACCGTCCTCAAGGGGAAGCGCGTGTCCACCACCAGCCGGCCATCCTTCACCGCGTAACCCGCCGTGGCGCTCGTGAGCAGCGGCCACATGTCCCACGTGCCCACCAGCGACGGCGGCGCCGCGCCCACCACCAGGTCCTGCTGCTCGATGCGCAGCGGCAGGGCCACGGGTGTGCCCACATCCAGGTACTGGCCTCGCGTCCGGGCGTCCTGGTCCAACGTGTAGAGCGGCGCGGGATGGCACGCCAGACAGCCGCCCCGCCCCTCGAACAACGCGCGCCCCCGCGCGGGACGACCCACGTGTCCATCCGGGAGCGTCACCGACTCCAGCGGCGCGCCATCCTCGCCCCGGTACGGGTTGGGCGGCGTCACCATCAGCGACGTATAGAGGGTGAGCGCCTCGACTTCGGAGGGGGACGGGTCCGGGTTGTGGAAGCGGTTGCGTCCGCCCACGAAGCTCGCCGTCTCCGCCAGGTTGTGCTGGCTGGCGGGCGTGAAGAAGGGCGGCGTGTCGCGGCTGCCCAGCACGGTGGGCGAGCGGTAGATGCGATTGGGCCGCGTCTTCTCGTAGAAGACCCCGCCGGTGTGTCCCTCGATGTGACAGCCGTCGCAGGTGATGCCGGTGCGTCCCAGGTCCGCGTAATAGAGGACCTGTCCCAACTGGCGCTTGGCCTGCGCGCGCGTCACCACCACCGGGAGCCGCCGCGTCACCACCCCCTGCCGCCCCTTGCGCGCGTCGCGCACGTCCACCACCGCCACCTCGCGGCTGAAGCGATTGAGGACATAGAGGGTGGCGCCGTCGGGAGAGAGCACCAGTGAGCGCGGCCCGGAGTGCAGCTCCTCGCCCGCACGTCCCTTCGTCGAGAAGTCCCCGGCCGGACGGATGCGCGGCATGTCCTGGGGCGGCGTCAGCGAAACCTTCTGAAGCACCGCGCCGCGAGCCACCGTGTCGTCGCTGGAAACCAGCGCCCGGGCGTCAATCACCCGCACCCAGCCGATGCCCACGTCCGCCGCGTAGAGCAACTCCGTGGCCTCGTCGAGCGCCAGGCCCTCCGTCACTCCCGCGCCGAAGCCCCGGTGTCTCACGTAGTCGCCACGCGCCGGGTCGATGACGGCCACGCCGCTGTTGTTGCTCACCTCCATGCGCTGGGGATTGGGCCCGACATTGGGGCCCAGGCTCGCCATGAAGAGGCGGCCCAGCTTCTGGCTCGCGACGAGCGCGCGAGGCGCCTTTCCCCCCATCACCTGCGCGCGGAAGCGCTCCGTGTTGCCGCCGACGATGGCCACTCCAGGCCCGGGCACCACGGTGAACGCGCGCGCGCCGTCCTCCTGACGCAAGAGTTCCAGTTGCCCCGTCTGGAGGCTGCCCACCGCCAGCAGGTCCTTCCATCGGGCGAGCGCGCGCGGATTGGGGTCCACCGGCGCGGCCCAGCGCTCGCGTCCATCCTCGAGCGAGACAGCCCGCACCGTGTCCCTCACCTGCTCCGCGATGAAGGCCACGCCACGCGCGCCATCCACCTCCAGGCCGGAGGCGCCCAGGGGCGCGGGCAACACCCGAGGCTCGCTCTTGGAGTCCAGCGCGAACACGCGCAGCTCCGGCTGGTAGCGATGGACCACGCCGAGGAAGGACCGGCCGCGCGCATCCTTCCACGTCGCCAGCGCGGAGGGCCCGTCCCCCACCGCCAGCCGCTCCACGCGACCCGAGCCCACGTCCAGGGAGTACACCGTGTCCGTGGGCGGCGAGACGACGAACAGCGTGCGCCCATCCGGCGACGCCACCATCCCCAGCAGGTCGGGAAAGGCGCTGTCATTCACCAGCGTGAGGGGGGCGCTCCCCTCGACAGGCGCGCCCCCGTCCGCCACCAGCCGGACCTCCACCACCACCTGGGGCAGGTCCTCCGGCAGCGCCAGCCCCGCGGGCAGCCGGGCGAAGGCATGGCCCGAGTCGACCACCGTCAACGGCAGCTCGCGCGACAGTGGTGGACCGAGTGACAAACGCAATCCCGCTACCAGCCTCGCGCCCTGGATGGACAGGGGCTGGGAGGTCTCATTGCTGGTGAGCCGGGGGCCCACCGAATCGAGCCTCGGCGCCGTTCCCGAGGAGGGGGGCGCGGAGGACCCGGGAGGCGCGGATGTGCGTCCGCCCCGCGTGCTCAGGCGGTAGCCCACAAACCCGGCGGCGCTCCACAGCGCCACGCCCACCGCCAGCATTGCCCACTTGCGCGCCGCGCTCGTCACGTCGTGTCCCGGTACCTTTCGCGAGAAAGCATCCTCCCTCCTCTCGCGCGAGGCCACGAGGATTCTCCCCGTGCCCGCCCGGTTGGACAGCGACTTCAGACACGGAGCGGCACGACATCTTTCCGCTCGGCCGGCAACGAGCAAGTGCTGTCGTGGAGCACGCGCCCCACATGGGGTGGAGTGCCCCCCACACCTGTTGACCGACGTCTCACGAACAGCCCTGGAGTGTGCGTTGACAGGTCCATACACGCATCGCTTAACCTGTTGATGATGCGACGCTTCCTCCTCTGCATGGCCGTCGCCCAGCTCCTCGGCATCGGTACGCTGTTCATCCCGAGCGACGCCTGGGCCCAAGGCCGCGGCCGTTCCGCGAAATCGGCGAAGTCGAAGGCTGGCAAGAAGTCCAGTGCCAAGGCCCCGCCGAAAATTGAAACCAAGAGCGCGCCCGTGACGGACCCGGTGACGGGCGAGTCGGAGGCCGCCACTTCCTCGGCGCCGCCGCAGCGCGGACCGTCCCGCATCGACTTCGACGACCGGCTCATCCAGGGCCAGACGAACAAGTCGGGCGCCGTCTATCTCTATGACCGCAAGGAGCTGAAGACGCGGTCGATGATCCGCGAGCGCGACAGCTTCCGCGCCGAAACGCTCGCCACGGTGTACGACCAGTAGGGCAGCACCGCCCACCAGCCCTTGAAGGGAGCGTCACCGTTGAGCGGCCAGCCCAGCGTCCTGCAAGTCGTCATCCTCCGCGACGGACTCCTCGTTGGGACGGAAGTCTTCGTCCCCGGCACGTATGCGCTCGGTTCAGACCCGTCCGCGGACCTGAGGCTGGAAGACCCGGCCGTGGAGCCGCGCCACGCGCTGCTCTATTTCCAGAACGGACGCGCGGCCATCCAGGACGCGGGCACCGCCACGGGCCTGTTCGTCAACGGCCACCGCGTCACCGCGTGCGAGATTCGCTCCGTGGACGAGGTGCTGTGCGGACCGTTCGTCCTCAAGACGCGCGTGCTGGCGCAGAAGCCCCACGAGGCCAAGCCGCAGCCTCCGCCGGAGGTCGCCGCGCTGTTCGGCACGCCGCAGCCCGCGCCGCCTCCCCCCGCGCAGCAGGCCGCGCCCGTGCGCCAGCTCCGCCCCGCCACCGCGCCCGCGCAGCCACTGGCCACCACCGTGCCCGCGATTCGCGCCGTGCCACAGCAGCAGGCCCATCCGGCGCAAGCGGCGACGCAGGCCATCTATCCGCAGCAGTCCGCCGCGCCCGCCATGGTCCCCCTGCCGGCGCCCGTCGCGCACGCGCCGCAGGCCTCCATCAACGCCCAGGCCCACGTGGCCGCCGCGCCGCAGCCCGTGCCGCTGCAGGCCCCCCACCAGCCCGTGCCCGCCGGCACCGTGCCGTCCGTGCGCCGCCGCGTGACGCAGGAGCCTCCGCAGGCCGCGAACACGGGCATGCTGTTCGCGGATGATCTGCTCGCGGACGTCGCGTTGGAGCCGCTGCCCGCGCCGCAAGGGCCGCTGCTCCAGGAGCCGCGCGTCACCGCGTCCAGGCCCACGCATGCGCCGCGCCTGGACCCGGGCAAGGGCACGCCCCAGCTCTACCTGGAGCTCTACTGGGGCACCATCCGCCGCGACGCGCGCCGCTTCAAGCCGGACAAGAAGCAGCCGGTGAAGGCGTCGCTGGACCTCCCCGACGCGATGCCGCTGTGGGGCTTCACGCTGCCGGAGAGCACCGGGCCCTTCACCCTGGCCGAGTCGGCCAACGGCGCCTTCCGCCTCTTCGTGCCTCCTGGCACCGAGGTGGAGAAGAGCGGCAATGACGGCCGCTTCACCCCCGTCACCGGCGCGGCGCTGGAGTCCGACGGCAGCCGCCGCTTCATCACGCTGCGCGAGGGCGTGGGCGCCCGGCTGACGCAGGGCCAGATGTCGCTGGTGGCCTACGCCGCCCCCATCCCCACGCGCGTGTTCGTCAACCCGCTCAAGGGCCTGCCGTGGCTGGCGATGATGTGCTTCCTGCTCTTCGCGTCGGGGATGGGCGCCTTCATCGCGCTCAAGCCGCCCACGCCGGAGACGGCGGACTTCACCCAGAAGAGCCTGCCGCCCGTCGCGCTGCGCCTCATCGCCCCCGAGCCGAAGAAGAAGGAAGAGGCGAAGCAGAAGCTGGAGGCCATCAAGAAGAAGGCCCCACCGAAGGAGAAGGTCGCGGAGAAGGCGCCGCCCAAGCCGGTGGAGAAGGCACCGCCTCCGCCCAAGGAGCAGCCCAAGGCCGTGGCCGCCGCGCCCGCTGAGAACAAGGCGCTCAAGGCGCTGGCGAAGCTGTCCGCCGCCGGGCCCGCCACCAATGACCTGCTCGCCGCCGTGGACAAGCTGGGCAGCGGCCCGGGCAGCAAGAACGTGAAGAACTCCAACTACAAGCTGTCGGGCCTCATCGGAAAGGCGCCCATCGCCAACGCGGGCCTGGGCACGTTCGGCCTGGGCGGCGGCGGCAAGGGCGGCGGCGCGACGCTGGGCGCGGAGCTTCTGCGCGGCAAGGGCGGCGGCGGAATCGGCGCGCTGGGCGCGGGCTCGGTGGGCAAGGGGAAGGTCGGCGGCACCGTCACGCGCGCCACCGCTCGCAGCATCGCCTCCACCCAGGGCACCGTGGACCGCGAGGCCGTGGCCCGCGTCATCAACAGCCACCTGAACGAAGTGCACGGTTGCTATGAGCGCGCGCTGCTCAAGGATCCGGGCCTCGCCGGCAAGGTGGTGCTGGAGTGGACCATCGGCGCCAACGGCCGCGTGGCCGCGGCGAAGACGAAGTCCTCCACGTTGCGCAATGCCTCCGTCGAGGCCTGCATCCTCACCAATCTGAAGTCCTGGACCTTCCCCGCCCCCAAGGGCGGCGTGGTCATCATCACCTACCCGTTCCTCTTCAACTCCGTCGGCTACTGACGCGGGCCCCCCACCCGCGTTTCGTTCCGCTCATCCGCCAGGAAGCCCCCACCGTGCGATACGCCCTGCTCATTCTCTTGTTCCTGGCGCCCGGCCTTGCCCGCGCCCAGGCCGAGGCGCTCGAGAATCCCGGCGCCGTCTCCGCCATCCAGGAGCGGCAGTACCGGATGAATCACGAGCTGTACCTCGGGGTCGGCGTGCTGCCGGCCGACGCCTTCTACAAGGGCCTCACTGGAAGCGTCTCGTACACGTACCACTTCAGCGACACGTTCGCGTGGCAGGTGGGCCGCGGCACGTACAGCTACAACATCCAGACGTCGCTGCGCCGGCAGCTCGAGCGCGACTTCGACGTGGCCCCCACCGCCTCCGCGTTCGAGGACCAGGTGCAGTGGATGGTGGGCTCGGACCTCGTCTGGAGCCCGCTCTACGGCAAGACGGCCGTGCTCAACAGCTCCGTGCTGCACTTCGAGGCGTTCCTGCTCGGCGGCGGCACGGTGGTGAAGATTGACCGGCAGGACGGCTTCCGCCCCGCCATCAACCTGGGCCTGGGCGTGCGCATGTTCTCCGGCAAGACGCTGTCGTTCCGGCTCGACGTGACGAACAACGTCGTGTTCGCGGGTGCCTCCCGCATCATCAATGTCCCCGTGGTCCAGCTCGGTACCGCGTTCAACTTCGGCGCCACGGAATGACCCCCCGCTCACTTATCGCCGCGCTCGCCAGCGCCGCGCTCGTCGTGTCTCCAGCGACGGCTCCCGCCCAGTCTGGCGGTGGCTCGCTGCCCATGCCGCCACCTCCTTCCGGCGCGAAGGCCACCCCCGGCGCCGCCGCCAGACCCGCGACGGGCTCCCCCGCTCCGGCCGCGAAGCCCGCCGAGTCCGGTGCACCCGCGCCGGCCGCCGGCGCCGAGGGCGCGCCCGCGGCTGCCGCGTCCGACAAGAAGCCGGAGGCCGCCGCCGAGGCGCCGCCGCCCGTGCCGCAGAAGGTGGACCCGGCCATCTTCGACCAGGCGCTGCAGGACTACTTCGACGGCAAGCCGCGCGACGCCGCGGGTCCCCTCTACGCGTGGCTCCAGGCCGCGCCCAAGACGGACGACAACTACGCCTGGGCGCAGTACTTCCTCGCCCGGAGCCTCATCGACCTGGGCCTGACGCACGCGGGCGCGTCGTACCTGGCGCGCATCGCCCGTGAGCGCTCCAACCCGAACGTCATCCCCCGCGCGCTCGACACGCTGAAGGAGCTGACGGACCGGCCGCACGACGACGTGATGATCGACGAGCAGGTCTTCGGCGCGCTCGACCTGGGCTTCCTCCCGGAAGACACGGGCGCGTACGCGCACTATCAGCAGGGCCTCGTCGACCTGCGCGTGGGCAACGAGCGCTGGGCCAACACGCACTTCGCCAAGCTGTCGGAGACGAGCGCCGAGGCCAGCCGCGCGAAGTTCGCGCTGCTCGTCACCCGGCTCAAGCAGGTGAAGGAGCCCTCCGAGGAGCTCATCGCGGACTTCCTGGGCCTGTCCAAGGACGAGAAGCTCACGCGCGAGGCGCGCAACGAGGCGGCGCTCGCGGTGGCCCGCCTGCGCTACGAGCGGCTGGACTACACGGGCGCGCTGGAGGCGTACAACCTGGTGAAGCTGCCGGAGCTGGACCCGGGCCGCGCCAGCCTCTACCTGGAGGAAGCGTGGACCCGCTACAAGCTGGGTGAGCCGCGCGCGTCACTGGGCATCCTCACCACCCTGGACGCTCCGTCGTTCCGCGACGAGTTCCTGCCGGACAAGTACCTGCTGCGCGCCCTCATCTACCGCGACCTCTGCCACTACCTGCCCGCCAAGCGCGCGGCGAAGGAGCTGACGCGCAGGTTCGCGGACTCGCTGGAGGCGGTGCGCAACCGCGACGACCTCACCCAGGACCTCCGCCTGCGCCGCGCGGCCAACTCGCACGGTGGCACCCAGCGCGCCTCGCGCTTCGTGGAGACGCTGGACCTGGAGGGCGAGCGCCTGGGCCGCTACGCCGGCAGCTTCGGCGACCGGCTCTTCTCGCACCTGACGAAGCTGTACGACTTGTCTCGCGCCGAGGCCGTGCGCGTGTACGACGCGCGACTGGCGGAGGCCGTGCGCCAGGAGGCGGACACGCTCCTGCGCGCCGCGGAGCAGGTGCGACTGATGGAATACGAAGTGGGACTGAAGCTGTACGAGCGCGTGAAGAAGGGCGCGAAAATCGTGGCGCCCGAGGATGAACAACTCCTGACGCCCGACAGCGTCGCCTTCCGCTTCGACGGCGAATACTGGAACGACGAGCTCAAGTCGTACCGGGTCAGCATCGAGAGCCGCTGCATCGAGGAGACCCCATGACCGGCCCCCTGACCGGCCTGATTACCGCCGCCCTGCTCGCGGCGTCCCCCGGAGGCACGGGCCGCGCGGCGGGCCCCGGCCTCAATCCGATGGTCTCGAAGGCGAAGGAGCGCGACGAGTTCATCGCCAAGCTCAAGCGAGACATCTTCAAGGTCGACCGCGCCATCGGCGAAACGGAGAAGCTCATCTCCAAGAGCCGCAACGCGCCGTACCTGCCGGACCTCCAGTTCCGGCTCGCCGAGCTCTTCGTGGAGAAGAGCCGCTACGTGTACTACCTCCAGGCCGAGTCCCGGCCAGAGGGAGCCTCGGGCGCCATCGTCTCCCCCGAGACGCGGCTGATGAAGCAGAAGGCCGTGCAGATGTACTACCGGCTGCTGCGCGAGTACCCGGACTTCAAGGACGGGGACCAGGTGACGTTCTACCTGGCGCACGAGCAGCGAGAACTCGGGCAGTTCGACGAGATGCTCAAGACGCTCGGCGACCTGACGCGCAAGTTCCCCAACAGCCCGCTGCGGCTGGAGTCGGAGCAGATTCTCGGCGACCACTTCTTCGACAAGGCGGACCTCGTCGAGGCCGAGCGCCACTATCAGGCCATCCTGGAGGCCCCGCCCTCCCCCGTGCACGACCTGGCCCGCTACAAGATGGGCTGGATTCGCGTCAACCAGGCCAAGCACGCGGAGGCCGTCACGTTCTTCGAGGCCGCGGCCGCGAGCGCCCCCCTGCCGGGCATGGACGTGAAGAAGGCGCTCAACGTGAAGCGCGAGGCGCTGCTTGACCTCGTCTACAGCTACACGGAGGCGAAGCCCGCCAAGGGCGCGCTCAACTACTTCGAGAAGCTCAGCGAAAGCCGCGCCACCTACGCGCTGGCGCTCGACAAGCTGGGCAACCGCTACTTCATCAAGCAGCAGTACGAGTGGGCCATCCCCGCGCTGCGCAAGCTGATGGAGATTCAGCACGACCCCGAGCTGGATTTGGAGCGCGGCCAGAAGCTCTACGACGCGCTCAAGGCGTCCAAGGGCAAGGTGCTGCCGGAGCCGGAGGACCTGCGCATCCTCGTGCGCGCGGCGGTGCAGTCCAAGACCGACCCGGAGCTGTCGGAGGTCGACCGCAAGAAGCAGCTCGTGGAGCTGGAGGAGATGGGGCGCGACCTGGCCACCCTGCTCCATCTCGCGGCGCAGAAGAAGGAGGAGAAGGAGCTCTACCTGAGCACCGCCGAGGCGTACGAGGCGTACCTGAGCCTCTTCCGTCCCGACCAGTACGTGCGGCCGATGATGAAGAACCGCGCGGAGGCGCTCTTCTCCGCCAAGGACTACACGCGCGCCGCGCGTCAGTTCGAGGAGCTGGCCCGCTACGAGTCGAAGGCGAAGGACGCCAAGGGCGAGGAAGAGGCCCTCTACGCCGCGCTGCTCGCGCACTTCTCCACGCTCAAGCCGGAGGAGGCGCTCAAGCGCAACGCGTATGAAGTCGCGGACGCGCGTCAGGCGATGAAGCTGCTGGGCGCGGAGTACGTGTCGCGCTACCCCAAGAGCCCCAACGTCCTGGACGTGAAGTTCAACATCGCCCGCGCCTTCTACGAGGACGGCGACTACCCCAAGGCGGCGGAGCTGTTCACCGCCTTCGCCCTCACCCATCCGCAGCACAAGGAAGCCACCGTCGCCGGCAACCTGGCGCTGGACAGCTTGCGGCAGGTCAACGACTTCAAGGGCCTGGACGAGACGGGCAAGAAGTTCCTCACCTCGCCCCTGCCCGGCAACTTCCGCGCGGAGGTGCAGAAGATTCTCACCCAGAGCCGCGCCGAGGCGCTGGACGAGCTGGCGCTGCAGAGCGCCCAGGAGACGGGCGACGTCATCCAGGGCCTCGTGAAGGTGGCCGACGAGAACAAGAACAGCGACATCGGCGAGAAGGCCCTGTACGGCGCCTTCACGGCGGCGCGCGAGAAGCGCGACCTGCAGGCCGAGCGCGACCTGGGCGCCAAGCTGGTGCAGGACTACCCCAAGAGCCAGTACCTGTCGGACGTGCTCCTGACGCTCGGCCGGCACGCGGCGGAAGCGGCGGCGTTCGGCGAGGCGGCCACGTGGTTCGAGCAGGTGGGCCAGAAGCTGGGCGCGGACATCGCCGGCGTGGATGGGTGGCTTGCTGGCGCGCGGTTGCGCATGGCGCTGGGTGAGTACAAGGAAGCGGCCCGGAACCTCGAGACGGCGGCGGAAGTGTCGGGCGCGCGCAAGTCCGAGGTGCTGGTGCTGCTGGCCGAGGCGCGGCTGAAGGCGAAGGACTACTCGCGCGCGAAGCTCGCGGCCGACTCGGCGCTGAAGCTGGACCCGAGGAGCGCGGGCGCGGCGGCGGTGCTGGCGGAGGTGCAGGCAGTCACGGCGCCCACGGCGTCCGCGGACGCGCTGGTGGCCACGCTCACCACGGCGGTGCAGGGCCCCAACGGCCAGACGGAAGAGGCGGCCAGGGGCCTGTGGTTCCTGGGCGAGATTCTCTACCGCGGCTACAAGGACCTGCCGGCGGACAAGGTGGAGGAGAAGGTCGCCGCGCTCCAGAGCCTGGAGGGCATCTACACGCAGGCCGCGTCGCTGGGTTACCCCGAGTGGGCGGTGGCCTCGCTGTGGCGGCTGGCGCTGGCGTACGGGCACATCGCGGACGTCGTCGAGTCCACGCCGGTGCCGGGCGGCCTCTCCGCTGCGGAGTCGCAGCAGTTCCAGGCGGCGGTGAAGGAGCAGGTCGGCCCGCTGAAGACGCGCTCGGAGGAGGCATTCAAGGCGTGTCTGTCCCGCGCGGAGTCGCTGGAGGTCTTCAGCGCGGCGGTGGTGGGTTGCCGCTCGCGCGCCGAACAGGCCGCGCTGCCGGTGCCCCAGCCGGGTGCGCCCACGCAGTTGGCCGCGCTGGATGACCTGCGCAAGAAGGCCGAGCGCACGCTCAGCGTGGAGTCGCTGGAAGCGCTGGGCATGGCGTACCTGGAGGCGCGCCAGTTCGGCGTGGCGCAGCTGACGTTTGGCCGCGTCACGGAGCTCCAGGACACCAAGGCCTCGGCGCACTCGGCGCTGGGCTGGGCACTGCTCAACATGGGTGACGCCATGGGCGCGCGCGCCGCGTACGCCAAGGCGATGGACTCCGACCCCACCTACGACAAGGCGCGCCTCAACCTGGCCGCGCTGCGCTGCCGCTTCGGCGACGTGGACGGGGCGCGGCGAGACCTGGCCGTCCTCAAGGACGTGGGCTCGCTCAACGGCGCCGACGTGGACACCGCGGGCTGGAAGGCGTGCAAGTGAGCCCGCGTCTCCACCCGACGCACTCGCACGGCTTCCGGACCCTGGCGCTGGTGGCGCTGGTGGCCGGGCTGTGCGCGTGCGGCGACGAGGGCGGCGCGCTGGAAGGCAGCGTGTCGCCGTTGTTGGACCTGAAGTACAAGCGCGCGGAGGCGGTGCTGGCCGAAGGAGAGCTGTCCATCAACTTCGTCTCGCCCCAGGGCTCCGGGGTGAACACCGTGCTGAAGGTCAGCGCGCGCGTGGGGGACATGATTCCCGAGGGCTACACCGGCGGGCTCACCATCAACCTGGCCGAGTCCCTGGAGGGCGGCGCGCAGCGCGGCGTCATCGGCCGCAGCGTGCTGGACGAGCCGGCGCGCGTCTTTCCGCAGTTGGAGCGAGGCTCGCTCGTCGTGGACAACCTCCCCACGGCGCAGGGCCAGCGTGTCACCGGTGACTTCCACGTCACCTTCGTCAACGGCATCGACATCTATTCCGGCCGCACCATCTTCGGCAGCTTCGAGGCGACCGTTCCATGAAGCACATCGTCCTGCTCACCCTCCCGCTCTTCCTGGCCGCGTGCGGCCCCAGCTACGGCATGAAGGTGCCTGGCTCGCTGGTGAAGAAGCTCCCGTTTGAAGTCCGCATCGAGCTGCTGGAGGCGGAGAACGAGCTGGCGCTCGCCGTCGACAAGGTGGACGAGAACAACAACGAGATTGACCGCGCCCGCGACAACATCCGCCGCGCCCGCTCCCGCCAGGAGGCGGCGGAGGACGAGGTGGACCGCGCGACGGACGAAGTCTCGCGCGAGGTCGCGAAGCTGGCCATCGAGGAGTCCGAGGCCCGCGTGGAGTACCTGCGCGCGAAGCAGCGGCTGTCGGTGGGGTTGCGTGACGTGTCGGAGCTGGCGCGCAACTGCGCCTTCGCCAAGTTCGAGCTGGCCAAGCTGACGGCGGCCCGCAAGGCGAAGGTGGAGGGCAGCGAGGAGCTGGACCCGAAGGAGTTCGAGGAGCAGGTGGCCGAGTGCGACGCGGAGGTGAAGGAAGAGCTCGCCGACCTCTCCGAGGACCAGAAGGAAGAGAAGACGGCGCGGGAGGCTTGGGAGGCGAAGAAGACGGCCCTCGCCAAGAAGACGTTCGACGCGCGTGCCAGTCCCTACGTGGAGAACCTGTGATGACGAAAGCCGGCGTCCTAGTCCTCCAGCTGCTCACCGCCCAGACGCCTCCACCCGACGCGGCCGCGCTCGAGCGCACCGCGGCGGTGGAGAGTGCCCGGCTGCGCGCGTCTCCGGACGACGCCGATGCGCTCTATCGCCTGGGCACGGCCTTCCTCGCGCTGAACAAGCCGAAGAAGGCGGTGGAGCCGCTGAAGAAGCTGGTGGAGGTGGAGCCGGACCTGATTCCGCCCCGCCTGGCACTGGGTCGGGCGCTGCGGCTCGCGGGCGACGCGGAGGCCGCGCGCACGCTGCTGGACCAGGCCATCGCCGCGTTTCCCGAGGATGCGTCGCTGCGCTCGGAGCGGGGCCTGCTTGCCCGCGTGCTGGACGAGACGGACGTGGCCATCAGCCAGTACTCGATGGCGGTGGAGCTTGCGCCGAAGGACGCGGAGCTGCGCTTCAACCTGGGCGAGGCCCTGCAGCGCGCCAACCGCACGGACGACGCCATCGAGGCGTACCGTGAGGCGCTGAAGCTGGACTCCAAGCTGAACGTCGCCCGCGTCAACCTGGGCAAGGCCCTGGCGGAGAAGGGGCTCAACGGCGAGGCCAAGGAGACGCTGCGCGAGGCCACTCGCGAGAAGCTGGGCGACGCGGAGGCGCACTACAACCTGGGCGTCCTGCTGCTGCGCGAGAACGACTTTGACGGCGCCATCGCCGAGTACCAGCGCGCCATCGCCGCGGACCCGAAGCACGCGCGCGCGCAGAACAACCTGGGCGTGGCGCTCAACGAGAAGGGCGACCCGCGCAAGGCCACCGAGGCGTTCCTCAAGGCCATCGCCGCCGACTCGAAGTACGCGGAGGCCCACTTCAATCTGGGGCTCGCCTACTACCAGTTGGGCGACAACGTGCGCGCCACCAAGTCCTTCGAGAAGGCGCTGGTGTTGGAGCCGCGTCGGGCCAGCGGGCCGTACACGCAGTTGGGCCACCTGTACCTGGAGCAGGGCAAGAAGAAGCAGGCGGTGGAGGCCTTCAAGAAGGCCATCGAGAAGAGCACCGACGACGGGAAGAAGACGACGGAGGCGTACCAGGGTCTCGCGCGTGCGTACCTGTCGCTGGGCAAGGCCGAGGAGGCCGTGGCCACGCTGAAGACGGCGGTGGAGGCGTTCCCCAAGGACGCGGCCGCGAGGGCGGGCTACGGCGAGGCGCTGAAGGCCAAGGGTGACTTCGACGGCGCGATTGCCCAGTACGAGGAATGTGTCGCGCTGTCGCCCACGGTGGAGAACCGGTTGGCGCTGGCGGACACCTACGCGAAGAAGCGCGTGTCGGCGAAGGCGCAGCCGCTCTACCTGGCGGTCCTCAAGGAGGACCCGAACCACCGCGTGGCGAAGCTGGCCCTGGCGGACCTCCTGATGGCCATGGGGGACTACGCCGGCGCGGAGACATACCTGCGGCCCAAGGAAGGCGAGGAGGCGGACACGGCGGCGCTGGCGCGGCTGGGCATCGTCCACTCGCGGCGCGGGCGTCCGGACCTGGCGGTGACGGAGCTGGAGGAAGTGGTGGCGAAGGACCCGGCGCAGATTGAAGCGCGGGCCGAGCTGGGCTTCCTGTACCTGCGCGGCGGCGACGGCGCGAAGGCGCGCAAGGTGCTGACGGACGCGCTGGCGGTGGAGCCTCGCAACGCGCTGGCGCTGCTGTACCTGGGCCACGCGCTGTACCAGCAGGGCAACGCGAAGGACGCGGAGAAGTCCTTCCGGGGTTCCTCTCAGGTGGACCCGACCTTCGCCGAGCCGCACAACGCGCTGGGCCAGTTGCTGGAAGCCTCGAAGCGGCTGGATGAGGCGAAGCTGGAGTACGAGACGGCGCTGAAGCTCCAGCCCAACCACGAGGACGCGCAGCTGTCCTTGAAGCGGCTGGGTGCATCGGCCAAGGCGGAGTAGGCGCGACGGCTCCGCCCCGTCTGGCGCGGAGCCTCGGCCCAGACGGACGAGGCTGGGCGACTGCTACGCGGGCATGCCGAGCAACACCGCGCCCACGGAGACGAACGCCGCGCCCACGAGTTGGCGGCGTCCCAGCCTCTCTCCCTGAAGCGCGGCCAGGGCCAGCGCGAAGGCGATGGAGGTGTTGCGCAGCGTGAGCACCGCCCCTGCCCCACTGTCGTTCAGCGCCGAGAGCAGCAGCGCGAAGGACAGCATGCAGATGGCCCCCGCGAAGACGACCAGACCGGGACGGCTCCACGCCTCTCGCTGGAGGGTGGCCCACCCCATCTGCCGGCTCCGCTCCAGCACCAGCACGGGCAGCGCGACGAGCAGGCCCGTGGTGAAGAGGGCGGGTGGCTGCGCGCCGTCCGAGAGCGCCATCTTGTAGCTCAGGTGATAGCCGGCGATGGCCACCGCCGACAGCGCGGCCCACGCGACTCCAGACGCAGCGGGCCCCGTGGGACGCGACAGATGCATCACCGCGAGCCCACCGCCCAGCACCACCGCGCCCGTGACGGTCCACGCGGAGATGGGCTCACCCAGTGCCAGCACGGACACCGGCCAGACCAGGAGCATCGCGCCACCTCGCGACACCGTGTACGCGAGGCCCAACGGTGCGCGGTGCAGGGCACGGGACAGCGCCGCCAGATAGACGCTCTCACAGGCGCCTGCCCCGAGCGCCCATGCGAGCCCCGCCGTGGAGGGGAACGCTTCCCCTTTCATGCCGAGCGCCCACAGACCACCGCCCACCACCGCCACGGTGATGACGCCCACCACGCCTGCCTCGGGATTCGGATGCTTCTTGAGCATCGCGTTCCAGGACGCGTGAAGGAACGCGGACACCAACACCAACCCCAACGCGACGGTCTGCAACGGACGAGGCTCCTGGACAGCGGCGAAGGCTCGTATCTAGCGCGTCGCCGTGCGCCTCGCAGTCCTCATGAGAGGAGAGGCACACTCCTCGTCATGCGAGGGGAGCACAGTCCTCGTCGGAGTTCGCCAGAACCGTCGGTGCGTCGGCCGCGGACAAGCGAGCAGACAGGGAAGGCTCGGCAGGCGACTCACCGCGTGGCGTGAGGAGCCCACTGCTCGGGAGAGAGGCGCACCGCTCCTTCCGCGAGAACAGGAGCGCGGAGCATCAGTCCACTCGAAGAAGCCGTGCCTTCTCGGGGAGCGGTGCTTCGCGCGCGGCGAGGACACGCAAGCCACTCGCTCCACTCTCGGGGCGACGAGCCCCACGAAGAGGCTTCGCATCTCCCGCAAGGACTTGAGCAGGGTGGGCCTGGCGGAAGCGCGACAGGCTTCGCTCACCTCATCACAGCTCACTCAGGGAGCGGCATCCTCACCGGAGTCCTCGGAGTCCCCCGACACGTCTCCCGAGAGGAAGCGCGCTGGCAGGACAGGCCCCGTGGGCGAAGGACGCCGCTCGACGAGGTGCTGTCGACCGAAGGTGTAACGCGCCTCCGCATGAGCTCCGAAGGCCGAGCCTTCCGCATGAGCCACCAGCACGAGGTCCGTCCGCGGCACCACCCCCGGCGTCACGCTCACCACGCACGGCACCGCGCGCACATCCTCACCCTCACCTTCCGGCAGCACGAAGTCCGTCGTCCCTTCGATGAGCCGTGCCTCCGGAGGCAGCACGATGCTCACCGCGATGGGGACGTTGAACCCCGCCCTTCGCTCGACTTCAGCCACGAGCCGGAGTCCTCCGCCTTCGGCGTCCACCACGCGCCAGTTCACGCGCATCGGAGCGGGCACTCGCGTGGTGAGCCCCGCCAATGAACCTCCGCTCAACGCGGTGGCCGCGCTGTCGTCAGAGGACTCCTCCGTATGCTCGTCGCCAACCGCCACGCCTCGCGGATGCACGCGGTGGACCGCATCGCGCACCAGGCCGGCGCCTCCAGACTTCCCCTTCGACGGTGACGCGGTCGACATCCGTACCGCCGACACAGACCTCGATGCGGACACCGGAGCAACTCGAGTCCGCGTCGCGAGGCGCGAAGCCTCGTCCCCGTGCGTGGGACCACTCAACGGAACATCGTCTCTCTGGGAGAAGGGAGGTCGAGGCTCGGGAGGCTTGCGCAGTCGGCCTCGGGCTCGCTCCACCCCTGAAGCCACTCCCGCCGAGAGCGCGCCAATCAGCGCCAGGGCCAACACCGCGCCCGCGATGCGTCGTCGCGACGTCATGGGCACGCTCCCCGAATGGCACGCCCCACGCGCGCTCGGGCAACGAGCCCCATCACGTCGAACACCGACACAACATCAGGGCGAGCGAGGGCCTCCCGGCCATCCCGCCGGACACGTTCCATCATCGACACTGCGGACTCCAGAACTGGCCCCTGCCGCTCCAACTTGCGCATCACAGCCTCACCGGCACAGGGGCTCATGGCTGGGATACGGATACGCCAGGGTCGGCTCGGTGGCCGCGTCCATCAATGCCCGCGGGTAGCCCTTGCACATCAGTGTGTCCAGGAAGTCCGCGAGACACGGCGCGGCCTCCGTCGTCTCCACCACGTCCACCTGCCTTCCCTCCACCATCCGCCACGTGTGCTTGCGATACCCCCGCGCCCACGGCGCCAGGTTCATCGCCGGAGCCGCGAGCGCTTCGTACAGGACCTGCCGCGACGGCGTACCGGTGCCCAGCCGATAGAGCATGGCGGCCACCTCGTTCTCCTCGATGGGCTGGAGCAATCCGTCCTCGGGCTTCGGCCGAGACCACGCGACCAGCTCTGGTGAACGCGTCTCCAGGTCCAGCCAGAACATCGTCCCGCTCTGCCTGTCGTAGTAGCGGGGATTGCCTCGCGTGTCGGAGCTGAACCACGTGGCCCAGCCCTCACTCCATGCCTGACCCGGGAAGGTGGGCACCCCGACATAGTGAGGCCCACCCTCGGAGGGGCTCGTCCCGTGGCTGGCCATCGCCCAGTGCCCCAGCTCGTGGAGCACCATCGCCTCGGACCACCACGCCGCGTCGGAGTCTCCCGGCAGCCAGAGCTGCGCGCCCCAGCGCCGCCCCGCCGCCGTCACCTGCCACGGCGCGAAGCACGCCCCACACGACCACGTCGTGCCGAAGCCCAACCACGCCACCACGGGCAACCCCGTCCGGCCAAACCGCTCCCGCGTGCCATTCCACGCCGCGCTCAGCGCCTCGAAGACCGCCGCCGCGCCCGAGCCCTCCGACTCCTCGATGGCGACCACGGGCGCATCCATCAACTCTCGCGTGGGGCGCGCCCAGCTCCACAGCCGCGCGGAAGCTCCCGGCGTCACGGGCAGCGTCTGTGGCCCAGACAGGCCCGGGTCCGCCACCGCGTAGTCCACCGTGCCGGGCTTCCCCTGCCCCGCCGCGTACACCACGACGAGGTCCTCCGGGCCCACCTCCGTCGGCAGGCGCACGGTGAAGCGTCCCACCGCGTCCGTCACCCCCAGGTCGATGAGCGTGCCCGCCTGGAAGGACGCGACGAGGAAGCCGCGGGCCGGCACCCACTCCGTCTCCGGCGTCCAGTCGTGGAAGGCCGCGTCGGGCAAGCGGCGCTCGTAACGCGCGACACCGCTCAGGGTGCGCCCGGGCGCACCGCACCAGCCCCGGTTCCCTTCCGCGACACAGCCCGCCTCACATCGCTGTTCGAGCCAGCGCCCCGCCGAGCACCGCTCCAGCGCGCCCATGTCCGAGCAGCGCGTGGCGCTCTCCACACAGGCCGCGCCTGGCTCGCAGTGCGCGCCATCGGAGGATTGCGATTCGACGCAGGCCTCGCTCACCGCGCAGTCCTCGCGCGCGAGCTGTCCGTCGTGACAGCGCTCCACCACGCGAGGCCCCAGACACCGTCCTCCGACAGGAAGCGCGCCGCAGTCGACCTGGGCCCTCACCGATTCCTCGGGCCCGGTGGAGCACGCGCTCATCCGGCAGGCTTCGTCGGAAGCCTCGCACGCGGCATCACACGGAACGGCTCCCGAGCCCGCGCCACACGCCAGCAACCCCACGCCCAGCGCCCAGTACACGAGCGCCCACCCACTCGCGCGAACAGCCGACTCGAAGCCCAACGCCGTACCACCTCCACGTCCGCCACACTGGTGACGGGTGCGCGGCAGGACAACATGGTGCCCTCGAAGAACAGCATGAGCAGGAGACGCGGGGGTCCCCTGCTTGCCCGCATTCGCCGCGTCGCAATGTCAGACATCCGACACGACAGACCGTGTTTCAGCCTGCTCGCCTGCTCAGGGCCAGGCAGGCCCATCGACAAACACTCCTCGCGGGGGCGGGCGCCCGGCGGTGCGACATGGAGGGAGGCCGGGTTCGCCGCACACCCCCGCGAGAAGCAACTCACGAAACTTGAAGACACCCGCTCATGGATGATGCGGGGCCCGGCCCGAGGGAATGATGAAAGGCGCGGGTGAGTCTGGATACTCGACGACACGGACCTGCAGACCGAAGGTGCTGGCGATGAGCTCCGGACGGAGAACCTGGGCGGGAGACCCCAGCTCCACCAGCTTGCCGTCGGCCAGGACAGCGATTCGATGCGCATAACGCGCGGCCAGATTCAAATCGTGGAGCACCGCGAGCACCGCACCTCCGTCCCTCGCGAAGTGCGTCGCTTCCTCCAGGACGAGATGCTGATGCGAGAGGTCCAGGCTCGACGTCGGCTCGTCGAGCAACAGATAACGATGACCGTGCTCGGGCGCCTCCCAGAGTTGCGCGAGCACGCGCGCGAGCTGCACCCGCTGACGCTCTCCTCCCGAGAGAGAGGTATACGGCCGCGACGACAGGTGCCGGATGTCCATCACCTCCAGCGCGGCCTGCGCCGCATCCATGTCCGCGCTTCCCTCGCCCCGCGTGGCGTGAGGGCTGCGTCCCAGCAGCGCCACCTCCAGCACGGTGAAGCCGAACCCGAGTGACGACTCCTGGGGAAGCACGCCCAGCCGCAGCGCGCGCTCGCGGGGAGGCCACTTCAACAGCGGGCGCCCATCCAGCAACACCTCACCCACGGTGCAGGGCAACTCCCCGGAGAAGGCCGAGAGCAGCGTGGACTTGCCCGCGCCGTTCGGCCCCACCACGGCGAGGACCTCGCCAGGCACCAGGTTCAGCGACACCGGTCCCAGCGCGCGTCCCCGGCCTCGCCACACCTCGACTCCCCGTGCCTCCAGGCTCATGACATCCCCTTGCCGCGCGCCAGCATCGAGATGAAGACAGGAACGCCCAGCATGGACGTCAGCGCACCGACGGGAAGCTCCTGGGGCACCGCCGCCGTGCGCGCCAGCACATCCGCGGCGACGAGCAACGCCGAGCCCAGGAGCGCCGAAGCCCCCATCAATCGCCGGTGGTCCGGCCCGAGCGCGAGCCGCAGCAGCGCCGGAACGAGCAACCCCACGAAGCCGATGATGCCCGTGACGGACACCGCCGCGCCGACACCCAGCGCCGCCGCGAGGATGAGCCGTCGCTTCAGCTTCTCCACGTCCACGCCCAGGTGCCATGCCTCGCGCTCTCCCAGGAGCAGCAGGTTGAGCGAGCGGGAATCCCTCAGCAGCAACACCAGCGCGATGAGCAGCGGCACCGTGGACGCCGCCACCACGCTCCAGGCGGCGCCGGCCAGGCTGCCCCAGGTCCAGAAGGTGATGGTGCGAAGCTGCGCGTCGGTGGCCATTTGCGTGAGCAGGCCAATCCCCGCGCCCGCGCCCGCGCTCACCGCCACGCCCGCCAGGAGCTGTCTCTTATACAC
>NZ_JABUMQ010000740.1:0-595 GCF_013336645.1 Myxococcus sp. CA039A
CTTGCCACCGCTGGCGGTGATGCCGTCCGCCGTCTCGGTGTCACTGCCCTTCGTCACCCACCACGGCGTGTAGATGAGCCCCAGCTTGCCGTACGGCACCAGGGGGACTCCCCACTCGAAGGCCGCGTAGTCGAACTTGTAGAAGAGGTTGAACGCCAGCGGCACCACCTTCAGCGCCGTCTGCTCCGCCGCGTTGCCTCCGCCCGCGAGCTTCGCGGCCGCGTACTTCTCCCCGTAGCCCGCCGACACACCCACGCCCGCGGTGCCGATGCCCTGGTAGAAGTAGCGCTGCAGCTCCAACTCGACGAGCAGCAGCGATGCGTCACCGAACGTGTCCTCGTAGGGCGTATTCCCGTTGAGCGCCTTCTCGTCATCCAAGAGCGGCTTGTAGCCGCCCACCCGGATGATGATGCCGCCGCTGCGCGACGACTCCATCTGCTCGGTCGAAACCACTCCGACGTCCTGCGCCCACGCCGGCAGCGCGGCAACCATCATGGCCACACTCACGGCCCATGCCCGACTCATGACAGCTTCCTCCTCGACGTCATCCAGAACCCCAGGGCCGCCACCACGGCGCCCAGCGCGAGGCCACCCC
>NZ_JABUMQ010000741.1:0-590 GCF_013336645.1 Myxococcus sp. CA039A
GCCCCTACACCGACCTCGCCGGAGGCCCCCACGGAGGGTGCCACGCCGACGCCCCCGGTGGATTCGGGGATGGATTCGGGCACGACTCCCTGAGCAGGGTCCGGCTCGTCCATCCTCCCAGGTTCGATTCCAGCCCCCACGTACGGAGTGTCGTCCATTCTGTCACGCACTGTTGTGAGCAGAACGTGACGTGGGGCGTTGGAGATCGATCATAGATTGCAAAGGACGGACCTACTCAGGCACTAGATCTCGCGTTGACACCAACGGGAGCCCCCAATACCTTGTGCCCGGTCGACGACGCCCCACCGTCCGGTGAGGCGCCATCCAGAGGTGCAGGAGGGGTTGTGGCAGACATACGTACATTGTTAAGCCACGCTTGCCCCCTGTGCCTCGGGCTCTCCTTGAGACCCACCTCGCGCGTATCCGCGAGAGCCTGATACCTGCCCAAAAGTTCAGTATTCTTGTGGCCCGGGAACCCATCCCAGGGCAAGCTCTCCGCTTGCCCTCGTGGCCACGCCATTGCCCTCGTTTGGAGTGAGCCGCTCGTGAACTTCGAAACGCCCGTGAAGCCCGCCCCCGCGCCCATGCAT
>NZ_JABUMQ010000742.1:0-569 GCF_013336645.1 Myxococcus sp. CA039A
TGGGGCCAGCTGCTCGCTGAGGTCGCGGTTGATGGAGCGCACACCGTCCTCCTCCAGCTCCACCGTCTCCTCCACCAGCCGGCGGTCGCCCTGTGCGAGCGCCACGCGGTACGTCCCCGCGCGCAGGGGCAGTCGCGCGGGCGTCAGGTCCACGGCCTTCCCATCCACCTGCACCACGAGGCCCGGCGGCGTGGACGTCACCAGCAGAAGACCGCCGCGAGGCTCCTCCAGCACGGTGGTTTCTTCCCTGGGTTGCTGCTGCTGCGCGCGAGCGGCGGCGGCCCTGGAGGCGCGCGAGCGGGCGGTCTGCCGCGTCGGGGGCTCCCGGGTCGCCTTGGCCTGCTCTCCGCGTCCCCGGCTGCGCTCGCGCGACTGGAGGTCGGTGGCGATGCGCAACAGCTCGACCAGGTCTCCGCCGGGCGTCTTGCGCAGGCTCAGCGCCTCGGTGAACTCGCTGACGGCGGTGTCGTAGTCGCGGTCTTCCAGCGCGGCGAGTCCGGCGGCGCGGCGCGCGCGGGCCAGTCCCTCGCTCGCGTCATCCACCGGTGGGGCGGTGACGGGGTCGGGCG
>NZ_JABUMQ010000743.1:0-565 GCF_013336645.1 Myxococcus sp. CA039A
GTCTATCAACGGTTCTTTGAAAACTTCAATTCGGATTACCTGGAGGAACACGTCTCGCTGGACGATGCGCTGAGCGCCAAGGCCATGGAGGACCACGCGAAACGGGCGATTCCGGGGCAACTGGCGGCCGCACAGGAGGAAGTCAAGCGAGCGCTCCATAGCGTCCGCATCCGCTCCGCCTGGCGCGTGGAAGGCACGCTGCGGGAGTACCCGAAATTCGAGCCGGTCAACATGTGGTTCCAGTATCCGATCCACCGCGTCGACGATGTGGGCAGCCTTAAAGATCTACAACCACCGGGTGAGACGGAGCCCTGGAAAAAGGCGATCGAGAAGCGGAAAGAATCAGCTCAGAAGGAACGACGTAGCAAAGAAGCGCAGTTTGAGGACGCGGTGAATAACTGCAATTTTGGCGAACCTCCGACTGTAAAAGACGTCGTCGAATGGTTTGGAAAGTCCGGGAAAGAGGTTTCCGAACGGACCATAAGAGACTGGATCAAGCGATATGGATACGTTTTACAAGACGGCGTAATCATCAAAGACAGCGGCGACGATCATGATTAATACC
>NZ_JABUMQ010000744.1:0-537 GCF_013336645.1 Myxococcus sp. CA039A
GGGTACGCCTGAGAAGAAGGGTTTTTATGGCATCCGCTGCGCGGCACGTCAATCGCACGGATGCGTTGCGAAGGCTTGCGCTTGACAGCAAGAAAGGGGTCCGGTACTAGCCCGTTCACCTCGGCGGCCCAAACGCCGGGGCGCAGCGCGCAGGGCCCGTAATGGGGGTGTAGCTCAGTTGGGAGAGCGTCGCGTTCGCAATGCGAAGGTCGTCGGTTCGATCCCGTCCACCTCCACCATGTTGAAAACGAAGGGCCTCACGGGAAACCGTGAGGCCCTTTGCATTTGGGGGCATTTCGGGCAACTGCCGAATTGCAAAGCAGGCGGGCTTTGTTATCCGGAGTCGATGACTGACCCGTCTGCCTCGCTGTCGTTCTTCGCGCGCTTCTGGCTCGCCTGGCTCTGCTTCTGGCGCTGCCTCGTGTCCGGCGACTTCGCTCGAGCCGTGCTGCCCGCCAGCCGGGCCTACGACGCCGGGCAGCTGAACCTCCTGCCTTCCGGTACCCCGTCCCCCACCCCCACGGTGGTGGAGAAGGC
>NZ_JABUMQ010000745.1:0-528 GCF_013336645.1 Myxococcus sp. CA039A
GATACAAGGTGAACGTACCGCCGTTATCGGCCGATTTGGTGATTTTGACGCGGCCTTGTTTGATGTAATACAAGTATTCGGCTTTATCGCCTTCCCGGAAAAGGCGGGAGCCCTTCTTCACCTTTTTCGAATACATGATACCGGTAAGCCGTTCAACATTCTCTTCCGTAAAATACTGCTGCAGCCCCCGGGTTTGAAACCGAACGGCGTCCGATGTATGATTAACCGGATAATGATGAATCATCCGCGCCTCCTCCTTTTTGCGTTCTTTGTATTTATCTTACCAACTCCAATGACCCGGCGTTATCGGGGAATCCTCTGATATTCAGGGGGGGAAATCCTGAATTGCGGCATATTCCCCGACCGGGAAATCAGGGTATTCCCTGACTTACAAACGAAGCTGCAGCGGTTACAATGAAAAGCATCGGGATATGGATTTCGGTTGGAGAAGTGCACGGAGCAGCATGGAGGGAGGCGAGAAGGGTGGACACGGAGCACAACCGGATTCTAAACGAGTTGTGTATGATC
>NZ_JABUMQ010000746.1:0-513 GCF_013336645.1 Myxococcus sp. CA039A
GCCCCCCGACATGACCGGAGCCCCCGTGGATGCCCCGCAGCCTCCTTCCACTCCCGCGCAGCCGCCCATCCGCGTCTTCGTCGTGGAAGACCAGACCAAGATCCTCAAGAACCAGCTGCGCCTCTTCGAGGGCCACCCGGAGATCGACATCGTTGGCACCGCGCTGTCCGGCGAGGCCGCCCTGGAGGAAGTCCCCCGCGTCATGCCTGACGTCCTGCTGCTGGACCTGGGCCTGCCCCGCATGAGCGGCATCGACGTGACGCGCGAAATCAAGGCCGTCTACCCGAAGATGGAGATCCTCATCTTCACCATCTTCGACGAGGAGGACAAAGTCCTCGAGGCCGTGAAGGCCGGGGCATCCGGTTACATGCTCAAGGGCTCGCCGGTCGACAAGATCATCGAGGCCATCAAGGAAGTCCGCGCGGGCGGCACCGTCATCCAGCCCAACCTCGCGCGCAGACTGCTGCGTCACTTCCGCGTCGACCCGGATGCCACGCCCATCCCTTCCGAGCC
>NZ_JABUMQ010000747.1:0-507 GCF_013336645.1 Myxococcus sp. CA039A
TACCTGTCTACACCGAAGTCCAAGAAGAGTAACCGAACGATTAAATTAGACGATCGACTCGTCGCTTTGCTCAAACGGCACAGTGTGAATCAGAAAGAGGTTATCCTGCGGTATGTCAATTATAAAGCGTCAGATAAAAACTTGCTTTTCCACCAACAGGACGGCCGATGGCTCAGAACCAACGTCGTACGTGAATATTTCAAAGAAGTATGTAAACGTAGTGATCTCCCTATCCTTTCGCCGCACGCGCTCCGGCATACGCATGCTGTCCATCTTTTGGAAGCAGGCGCAACAATAAAATACGTGTCCGAGCGCCTCGGCCATGCAAGCATCAAGGTCACTGCGGACACGTATCTACACATCACCAAAAAGATCGAGGATGATGCGCTGAAGCTTTATGAAAGTTATGTCCGCTAGTTAAACGGACAAAAAACGGGCAAACCACGTATCGAATCCTTAAAACCCCTGATAAATCAAGGTTATCCAATGCTTCCTTCCATCTCAAAC
>NZ_JABUMQ010000748.1:0-495 GCF_013336645.1 Myxococcus sp. CA039A
GGCGCAACAACCACGCCGGGAACGGGGTCGCTTTTTGCTTCTTCGGCGGCCAACATTGTCAAAAATAACACGCAGAGTTTGACCGTATCGTTTGAAATCGAAGTGCAGGAGGTGGGAGCATAGTGGCTTACTCAAAGACAAATTGGCAAGACAATGTAACACCTCTATCGGCGGCTAATCTCAATAAGATCGAACAGGGCATTGCTGATGCGCATGCTGTTACTGACACCTACACCGCCGCCGACGTGCTTGCGAAGCTCAAAACCGTCGATGGCGCTGGAAGTGGGCTTGATGCGGATACGGTAAGAGGGTATGTTCCAGTTAATAAAGCTGGCGACACAATTACTGGTGATATTACAGTTAATGGGGCGATACGTACACGAAATGGATTAGATTTAATTTTTATTGGAGATGACGCCGTAATTGAAGACTTTAATACAGCGAATTCAATCCGAATAAAAGGTAGACAAGACCCGACGATAGCCGATATATATC
>NZ_JABUMQ010000749.1:0-488 GCF_013336645.1 Myxococcus sp. CA039A
GTCTTTTACCGGGGTCCGAATTCCCCCCGGTGGCTGTGGATAAGCCCCGGGGCCCCCGCCCGCCGTGAAACGCACGCGTGAAACACCATCAGCCGCCGCTCGTGCCGTCCGCTGCCGGCTTGCCCTGCACCTGGTCGATGGCGTCGAACTGCGCCTCGTACTGCAGAAGGCAACGCTTACGTCCGTTGCTCACATCGAATACGGCAGACGGCGCCGCCTCCTTCACCCACTTGCAGCGCTTACGCAGCTGGGCGTCGATCGGCACGTAGGTGGCCACCGGAACCGTGATGACGGCTGCCGGCGGCGGGTTCGTCTTGATAGGTGCGGCCTGGCACGCGGCCAGGAGCACAGCGGTAGCAACCACGATGACGCGCATGTCAGTACCCCTTCAGTGCCGGGCAGGCGGAATCGAGCAGCTCCAGTGCTGCCTTGCAGGTGTCGGGCCGTTGCTCATAGCGACCGCGCCAGGTGGAAGCCTCCTTCTCGGA
>NZ_JABUMQ010000074.1:0-36248 GCF_013336645.1 Myxococcus sp. CA039A
CCGCTGACGTGGCCGCCCGAGAGATGCACTCGTCCGGTGGACAGGCCGCGCAGCCCGCTTGGGGTACACGCCTGCCCAGACCTGCCCTGAGCCGTCCAACGACGCCGAGCGCTACTTCCTCTCGAGGGTGGCCGCGCAGCGGCTCGGCCGGCGCACCGTGGGGGTGGAAATCGAGGAGTAGTGCTACCGCGAGGTGGCCGCCCGGAGGCTTGAAGCGGCGGGACGCGAGTGCCCGGTGAGGGCAGCCTGACGTGCGCCCAAGCCCGCTCCGAAGTACCGGAGCGGGCATCGAGCTAAGTAGCCTGCAGCTCACCACCGGATTCGGGGCGGGAGCTACTCGCTGTGCGTCGCGCAGCTTGGCGATCTCGGGGAAGGTCGGTCCGCGCTAGGGCTCGCCCCCGGGCCCTACTGAATCTACTCCTCCGGGTCCGCAACTCTGTGGTGACTCCATGCAGTAGGGCGGATTCGCAGACGTGCCGGGGCAGCACGTCATCGCGCCTGGGTCGCGGCAACCGCTACTGCCATACGAAGCGCAAGTCCTGCGGCAAATAATACCGACACACGTATATGCAGCGGGGCAGGGCCCATCTTCAGGGAGACAGCGGTACAAGCCTTGCTCTTGCGCTTCGAAACTGGCCAGCTCTCCCTGCTCGTCCGCCGAAGTGCCACCACAGCCAGTCGCCGCGAGCCCCACTACGAATACACCCACCAGCAGTCCTCTGATGATGCTTTGCATGCGTCCCTCCGAGTGTGAACGTCGAGTCGGTGCAGCGATGCAATGGTAACACGTACAGCAAGTGCGGGTTGGTTGATGGCGCTGGTAGCGGCAACACGGTACATCTGGTGCAAGGATGGCGCAGCGCTGCCCCCTATTGACTCTCCACAATCCGTTCGTCCACGAGCACACGAAAGCGCAATGCGCCTCGCCCCTCGCCCACCACCGAGACGAGGTAGGTGCGGCCGCGCTCCAACGGCAGTGCCTGTTGATTGACAGCGAAGCCTTCCGGGGGCTCGCCGTAGACGAGGCGCGTCGGGGACTGGCGCGCCGTCGTGGGCAGCGCCCGGACCGCCCACACGAGCGTTCCATCCTCGGTGACACCGTGGATTTGGCCGTACCGGGGCGCCTCACCGGGCCGAGAGGGCTCCCGGACCGAGAAGGCGGGGGCCGGCAGGAACTCCCTGTCGGGGCCAGCTCCACCACGAGCAGCGGCTCGCAGGCCCCCGCGAGCGCGCCGAGGAGGAGCGCCAAGCCCAGGAGGGGCAGACGTCGATGTCGCATGGCTACGGCGCTCCCCGGCCGGCGCGGACGTCCTTCGCCGCGGCGTCGAGCTGCGCGGTGTAGTCCACGCCATCGATGACGAGGGGCAGCGAAGGCTCCGCGAAGTCGCCGGCAAGGAAGCCCTGCTCGAGCAGTTCCGCCTGCTGCTCCGGGTTCATCTCCTCCCAGGACTTCCCCGCCTGGAGTGCCTTGAGGAAGTCGTACCCGTCTCCGAAGCGCTGCGCGAAGAGCGCCTCGCTCATGGAGTCGGTGCCACCATGCTGGTGCTCCCAGACGTGCGCCACCTCGTGGACGAGCAGGTCGAGCTGCAGGGGAGGTGGCCGGAGGGGATGTAGGTGGTGTCGCCATGGGTGAACGGCCGCCGCGACAACGTGAGGCGCCCCGCATCGCCTTCCTTGATGCTGATGCGCGAGGAGTCGATGGAGTCCCCGTACGCCTGCCGTAGCGCGGCGACCTCCGTGTCCGTGAGGTTTTTTGCGCACGGGCTCGATGCGCAGGAGTGTCTGGACCGCGCTGATGGCTCGGCCGCCCATGATGAGGGTGGCGTTCAGAGGCGTCTGCACGCCCTTGATGAGTCCCTGCCCGAAGTGATGCACCCGTCCGGTGGACAGGCCGCTTGAGCCCGCTTGGGGCACATGCCTGCCCAGACCGCGCTCCCCTCAGGTGGGTAGCAGGGGCCTGGACCTCGTGGCGCCGGATGAGCCTCAACACCCGGCGGCCTGGGTTGGCCCTCGTGCCGGGGCCAACCGCGCACAGGCTGGCGGACGATCAGCGCCTTGACCCACCCGTGGCCAAGGCGCGCACGCTCAGCCTCGAGCGCTGGGTATCCTTTCGCACCTCGAGGATGAGGTCGGACGTACGTGCCTTGCGGCTCTTAGGGATGAGATTGGATGTCGGCAATGATTGATCCGGCGCGGGATGCCCTTTCCGCCACTTCAAGAATGACAAGCCTTGCACTACAATGCGCGGAATGCGCACACCTCTCCACGCCGTTCCAGGACTCACCTGCGGGGTCGGGCTGCGGATTCTAACGAGCCTTCTCCTCGCGGCAGCGCTTGCTTGTGGCGAAGACGCGGGGATGAGCGTGGTCATCACCAGTCCCCTCGGTACAGCCTATGTACGCGATGCGGTGACGGTGCAGGTCGCGGTTCATGCGGGCACTCCCGATAGCGTGGAGTTGCTCCTGGATGGCGACGTCCTCGCGAAGCTCGTCGCTCCCTACCAATACACATGGGCCACCACTCATGTGCCAGAAGGCCAGTACCAGTTGACCGCACGGGTCCACCGTGGTTCCACCACCGCCGTGAGTCCGCACCTCGAGGTGGTGGTGGACCGCACGCCGCCGGAACTCATCTCCCGAAGCCCCACGCCTGGAAGTCCCGAGGAGTGGACTGGGGCTATTTCCTTCACGGCTTCAGAGCCGCTCCTCGTCGCCAGTCTCACGGATAGCAGCGTGCAGCTCAGAGCGGGCACGACGCCCGTACGCGCTCAGCGAGAACTCTCCACGGACGGGAAGACCGTGAGGGTTGCCTGCGACGAACCCCTCTCTCTTCCCGTGGACATGACGCTGGACGTCACGGAGCAGGTCTCGGATCTGGCGGGTAACCACCTCATTCGCCCCACTGGCGTCTGGTCGTGGCACGCTCCTGCCTGGCGGCTGTTGGGGGCATCCGTGCATTCCGAGCCTGGTCGATACGCTGTCAGCACCGAGCAGCCATCGCTGGTGGTTCTTCCAAACGGAAAGCCTGTTGTGGCCTTCGAAGAGTGGAACTCCGTCGGCCCCTCTATGACCCTCAAGAGCATCGTCGCGCAATGGGATGGTGGTGACTGGCGCAGCATCGGTCCCCCCAATACCTACGGCTCCGGGAGGCTCGCGCTGGGGCTAGACAATGTCCCGCACTTCGCATGGACAGTCGATAGAACCGACTTTCATCTGCTCCGAAGAGACGGGGCTGCGTGGACTCCCATCCATGAATCCACTGGCAACGGCTATTCGTCGATCAACCGCTTTCTTTTTGGAATCGGCCCCAGAGGCCGCGCTGGCATTTCCGTGACCTGGTTCGACTCGGCCTCTTCGTCGAGCATGTCCTCGGTCCATGTCGGAGGAAGCGGGCCCTGGACGGAGGTACTTCCACCGCGCCGTGCGGAGATCTTCTCGCTGGCCATCGATTCCCTCCAGCGGCCATGGGTGGTGTACCAGGACGCTGGTTCGAATGAGCTGCGGGTGTTGCGTCTGGAGGGAACACAGATTTCAGCAGTCGGCGATTCTCTCCAGGTCGAGGCAGGCTCCTCCTCGGGTTCAGCGTATGCGGCGGATCTGAAGTTCGCGGCGGATGGCACGCCGGTGGTCGCATGGAGGGATGTGTCAAGTCTCTATGTCCAGCGATGGAACGGAACAGCCTGGACGAAGGTGGGGAACGCTCAATCGGTGCTTGGCTTCGGCTTTAGTAAACAGTCGGTCTCCCTGGCACTCGCACCCGAAGATGATGCTCCGGCCGTTGCCGTGGTCCAGTACTCCATGGGGCAGGAGGTGTCGGAACTCCGCGTCGTGGCATGGGACGGTTCTGGCTGGAATACGCTGCTGAGCGGCGTCCCGGCGGACCGGAGCAGCGAGCCCTTGCTTGCGCTCATGAGCGCGGGTCGCGTGGTTGTCGCCTGGGTCGCTCCGGCCAACGCCTCAGAGCCTGGGCCAGCCATGTTGCGCGTCCGCGCCAACCACTGACGCCGTGGAGTGCCATCCAGGGGCGCAAGACGCGAAGCACGCGGCCTGATTACGACCAACATGGCGTCTCAACAATCCGGTGCGGTACAGGGGCCCGCGCCGCGTCCTGGCGCTCACCAGGACGCGGCCGCGGGCTGTCTGAAGTATCAACGGCGGGGTGCTCGCGGTCGGTCATCCAGCGGGCGCTCCTCGACGGGAGGCGCCGCTATGACTCCTCGTCCAGAACGCGGCGGCGCTACGGTGTGAGCGTCGCGTTGAACGAGTAGTGGCCTGAGCCCTGCGTCACGCCGGTGGTGGGAAAGGTGACAGGCATCGCGCCGTACGTCCTGCTGACCCAACGCTCGGTCCCTGACCCGCTGCCATAGGCAAGGACGGTGCTGCCGCTGTTCAACCCCACCACGAGCCAATAGGTACCCGCCGGGAGGGAGACCGGCGTGACGACGTTGACGGTGTTCCACCCGACCACGGGGACGAACGACGTTGTCGTCGCCTTGAGGCTGCCGGGCGCGCCACCAGCGAGGCTGTCATAGACGGCCAGGGTCAGGTTGCCAGTCGAGGTCCCCAAGGCCTTGACGTTGATTCTCAAGGTCTGGAGCGTGGCCGTTTGTGTCAGCGCAACCTGGTTGCCGACCAGCAGATCCGCGAGGCCCGAGTCCGTGCCCGACAGGATGTTCGTCTCACCGATGGTGATTGACGAACTCGAGCTGGTCACGAACGAGTTCACCTGACCCACGCCGGTGCCGTCGGTGCTGCTGGCGAGCGCGCAGAAGTAGTACGTGGTGCCAGCCGTCAGGCCGGTGAGGGGCTGATTGAAGCTGACCGAGGTGCTTCCGCCGCCAAGGCTGACGCCGCCGCTGGTCGGGGCGCGGGTCCCGAAGGTGTCGTTGCAGCTTCCGGGATGGGTCGCGCTGTAGCGGAACCAGCCGGTGGTCGCGGCACCATTGGGGGTGCCCGCCCCGTTCAACGTGGTGCTGCTCGAAGTGACGCTGGTCGCATCCGAGGTGACGACGGTTGGAGCGGCTCCCGTGGCCGAAGTGGTGAACGACAGCACCGCGCTCGCGGGCGTCACTCCCACCGGATTGCTGGCGATGGCGCAGAAGTAGTACGTGGTGCTCGCCGCGAGCCCCGTCACCGGCTGGGTGTACGTGAGCGTCGAGCCGCCGCTGCCCAGGCTCACGCCACCGGTGGCGGGAGCGCGAGTTCCAAAGGTGTCGTCGCAGTTGCCGGGGTGGGTGGAGCTGTATCGGAACCAGCCCGTGCTCTGCGCGCCATGGGGGTTGGCCGAGCCGTTGAGCGAGGCGCCTGATGCGCCGACATTGCTGGCCGCCGAGGTGCTCGCGGTCGGAGCCACGGCGCCGCTGCATGGGGCATTGGTGTTGAGGGTGAGCACCCAGTCGTTGCAGGTGGTGGACTGCGGAGCCGCGTCGTCGCAGTTCGACTGGTGGCTCGTGGTCCACGGAGGCGTGGTGAAGTCCTGGGCCCCGGTGTTGGCGAAACTGGTGCCGACGGTCGTGTACGCACCGTTGGTGGGGTTGAACCATTTGACAGTGGAGGTGCCGCACAGCTTCGTCATGTCCACGCGGACGGTGCGGGACGACGGGATGTAGATGACCACCGCCGACCCGTTGGAGGTCCGCGCGGTCGTCGCGTAGTAGTTGGTCCGGACGGCGTTGTTGCCATAGCAGCTGGTGCTGTTGCTCCCGCTGGTACACATGCCCTGGGTCACGATGGTGCTTCCGTTGACCGGGTCACCGGGCCCTCGGTCGGGGACCAGGTCCCACCAGTTGAACCCACTGGGACCATCGAAGAAGGTCCGCAAGTGCTGCATGAAGATTGCGCCTGGGTGCGTCGGGTTGTTGAGCAGGGACTTGTTGGGGAACGGCGCCCCCAGTTGCCACTCATGAGACGCCCCGTAGAGAGTGCCGACGGAGCCGGAGGTGATGGACCACCAGGCCACCTTCCGGGTGTCTCGCCCAGTCACTCCTTCGTCTTCGTACTTGGGCTCCATCAGGAAGCTGGGCATGATCGCCGGCAGGGTTCGCCCGTAGTCGACGTGCTGTTTGTAGTAGGCCGCGTTGTAGTTGTAGACGCCGCTGAGGGTGACAAGGCCTCCCCACACCGACCAGTCGCCATCCAGGGAGCTGGTCCCGGTGATGGGGGCGAGCTGGAGCACGAAGAGCTTCGGCTTGACGTTGTCCGTGCTCTTGATTCCGCTCGCCACCGCGGCCATGCGCGCCTTGTCATTGACGTCGACATCGAAGTAGTCGCCGCCCATCCACCAGACGATGTTGTGGTGGTTCTTGTAGCGGTTGCCGAGATACTGACCGTACTGGTTCGCCCGTGTCGCTCCATTCGCGACGAGGGTCTCGTGGAAGCCGACGGGACCGTCGATGGGCGTCGTGAAGAGCACGATGTTGTTCTGGTTGGCGGCCGCCACCAGGGCATCGACCCGGGCGAAGTAGGCCTCGTTCGGCGTGCTCAAGTCCCAGCACGGGCCATAGTCGCAAGTCTGGGCGAGCGTCCCGGTGAAGGGCTTGATGCCGTCCCAGGTGGAGGAGTCAGGTTTGGAGTAGTCCTGAATCAACCAGACATCCGCGGCGTTGACGCCCTGGCTGGCCTTGGTGGCGAAGATGGTATTGAAGTCTGCGGGGTCGACTCCGGTGACGATGGATTGGGGATTGAATCCGTTCACGAGGAACGGGACGTTGTTCTGGTCGACCAGGTAGCGCTGGTTGGCGCTGACCTTCAGCGGGAAGGTGAAGGTAGGCCCGATGCTCTTCTGGCCCGTGGTGTCGAGAGCAACGGCGTCGTCTGAAGTTTCGACCTGCGCCGAACAGGCTGTCATCACCGAGCAGATGGCGCCGAGCAGGGCCATCCGTAGAAGGCGGGCAGGGCGGCCCGATTCAGAAACGCCAACGTCATTGGAACTGCATGTCCATGAGCTCATGAAACAACTCCGAGTAACCCAGCCAGCGAACCGGCTTCGCGGCTGGAATGAGGCACCCTGTTGTGTGCGAACCGGGAAGGAACCCCCGCGAAATCGCGGAGGGGCATCACGTCTGGACGAGGGGTCGTCCAAGCCGTGGTGCTCATCGTGCGGTGAGTGCGGCCCACGCTCCTCTGGAGGTCGGCACGGAGGGAATCACCTGGCAGGCGTCGATGACCTTCCTGTCGAACCGCATTCGCGCAACACCTTCGTCGAGAGTGTGGGGGCTCTACGCATGAGGCCCGCCAGACTTTCCTGGAACTTTACGGGGTGTTTTTCAGCGGCGGGGCCCCCCGGACAAGTCCTGCGCGGTGACGCGCGACCGAGGGCAGCCCCATGCGTGGTGCGTCTGGCAGCTCCTCGTGGGTCGGCGGTGTCGTCCTGATTGCCGTGGAACCTCGAGAGGTTTGCCCGAGGTGGAGGCACCAGGGACGCCAGGCGAGGCAGCAACTCCAATCCGGTGACGACGAGGTGCGTGGTGCCGTCCGGCAGTGGGCGCTTCATCCGATAGGCGATGCGGCCGTCCTCCGCTCGTGACAGCCGCTCCAGCGCACCGGGGGCCCGCGCTTCTCACAGGTGCCTGTTACTCCATCGAATCAGTGCCCTGGACCAGCGACGTCACATCGATCTCCGCCCCAACCACATACAAGGGCTCCGGAGGAGTCAAACGCCACGTCAAGCACTGGCCGGCCAGGTTTCTGCCGTAGGCGGGGCCTTCGTGCCTGGGACCTAGATGGAAGGCACGATTCTTTCCGGGAAAGCCCTGCGATTCGTCAATGTAGACGGCGTAAGCGCCGACGGTGCAGGACGCAGGGTAGACATGGGACACCGGTGTCGTGCATGCGGCATCCGCGAAATATCCGGGCTCGAGGTTGATCAAGTGTTGGCTTGGATAGCAGCGAAGCGTGCCCGCGGGGTCCGACCTGAACGTACACCGCGTCTCCAATTGCGTATCGACAATCTGGGTGGGCATCTTCACGGCCCCTCCCAGCTCCACGCCGCGCACCGTGAGTCGGCCATGGGTCTTGAGGTCGACCTCCTTCGCCTCGACCCAATTCCTGGCGGGAAGCTCGGCGCCAGCCCGGTAGTAGCGGACGTACTGTGGCTGAGGCGGCCGAGGCTGGCACCCGGGGTTGTTTTCACCGAGGGAACCATAGACCTGGCTGACTTCCTCGCCGACAGCCACGACATGCAGACCCGAAGGGCACTTCTCTTCCGGATTGGCATACACCGCGAAGCGCGGCGCGGTGCAGAAGAGATGGGAGGTCGTCGCGAATGCAGGTTCGGTGCACGCCGGGTCTACCGAGGCGGAGGCGCTCGCGCCTGTCGACTCACCCGACGGCAAGCAGCGAAGTGTCCCGTCACTCGCCAACCGAACGGTGCATTCCGTATCGCGGCTGGTGTCTTGGAGTGACTGGAAGCTCTCCGAGCCATCCTCGCCCTTGATGGTGTAGGCCTTGATACCCCTGCCGCTCTGCTTCTCCTGAAGGACGCCACGAACGAGGTAGTCGCTGGCGGCCACCTCGGGTCCCACCTGGTAGAGGTAGGCGGCGTCTCTCACTTCCCGAACGCAATCTCCGGTGTAGTCCCGCTGGAAGTAGCTCTCTCTCCAGGCTTCCCCCACGGTGTGGAAGCGTTGAAGCCCACCACAGGTGCCATCCGTCCTCGAGATGAGGGTGTTGGGGCCCGGGGGGGTGGAGAAGTAGGCGAGGGGGATGGAGCAGTTGGCGTCGGTGTAGCCCTGGAAGCGGTTGTCCTCGGCATCCGTGATGTTGCCCGTGTCGGAGGCTACGCAGTAGTAGGCCCCATCGGGCGCCGCTTTCTGCCAGGTACAGGGAGTCTGGAACTGGCTGTCATAGAGCTGCTTGAACCAGCGCAAGCCATCGCTCGTGGAGAGGACCCTGGCCTTGAGCCGTGAGCCGTCCACGTGGCGCTCGATGGGCTCCGTCGCCACGGGCTCCGTCGTATCACCGCAGCCCGCTCCCCAGAGTGCGGCCAGGACCAGCCCGGTATAGATGCGCCCCATGATGTTCTCCTCGAATGAGTCGATACAGGGCGTGGCATGACGGCCGCGCCCAGCCAGCGATCGAGCCGGCATCGGTCCTTTATCGTGCCGAGGAGAGGTGATGGCAACCCGCCGGGTGTGATGGCCAACCAACAGGGGCCTCTTCTTGACTTCCGTGCGGGAGGCAACGGCCCCCCGAGCCTGAAGCCGGCATCCCTCAATTCATCGATTCAGTCCCCTCGATGAGCGAGGTCGCCTCGATTTCCGCCCCAACCTCATACACGGACGCCGGCGGCGCCCCCTCCAGCTCCGCGCAACTTCCCGCTTGGGCACCGTCCGACTGGACGACATAGACGGGGCCTTCGTGCTGGGGGCCCAGATGGAAGGCGCGGTACCGCAGCCGAGGGCCCTGGGCGAAGTCCACGAAGACGGCGTACCCGCCGTCAGTGCATGGCGCGGGGAAGACAGGGGACACCCGCGTCGTGCATGCGGCATCCGCGAAGTATCCGAGCTTGAGGTCGATGCCGTGGCCCGCGGGGAAGCAGCGTTCCGTGCCCGAGGCGTCCGGATTGAAGAAGCACTCCGTCCCCAACTGTGTGTCGAAGAGCCTGGCGGGAACCTTCACCGCTCCTGCCACCTCCGCGCCGCGCACGATGAGTCGGCCATGCGCCTTGAGGTCGATCTCCTTCGCCTCGGGCCAACTCGTGGCGGGAACCTCCGCGCCCGCCCGGTAGTAGCGGCCCTCCCGTGACCCAGGTGTGAGCGGCCGGCACGTGGGGTCGACTGCACTGGCGGGCGCGTAGACCTGGGTGACTTCCTCTCCAACCGCGATGACCTTCAAGTTCGGAGAGCACGCATCGTCCCCGTCGCTCATCAGCGAGAATCGAGGCCGGGTGCAGGCGCGGGGGGTGAACGTCGTGAGCGCGGGCTCGGTGCATGTCGGGTCCACCGAGACGGAGGCGAGCCAGCCCCTGGGTTCGCTGCTCGGAAGGCATCGAAGCTTCCCGTCACGCGCCCGGTTGACGACGCAGTTTGTGTCATGGGTGGTGTCCTGGAGCGACTCGAAGGTCTCCGACCCATCCTCGCCCGCGATGACGTAGGCCTTGATGCCCCCGCCACTCTGTTTCTCCCGCAGGGTCCCTCGAACGAAGTGGTCGCCGGTCACCAGCTCGGGGCCTATCCGGTAGTGGGTGGAGTGGCCCAGCGGTTCCCGGACGCAGTCCCCGTCCTGGTTCCGGCGGTAGTAGGCCCCCGTCCAGGGCTCCCCCACGGAGTGGAAGCGTTGCAGCCCCTCGCAGGGGTCATCTGACCTCCTGATGAAGGTGTTCGGACCCGGCGTCTGGAAGAGGTCGGCGATCGGGTCGGTGCACTCGGCGTCGGTGTATTCATCGTCGTGGCTGAAATGCGAGCCACCTCGGGACACCAGGCCCACGCCGTCGTCCACACAGTAGTAGGCACCATCGGGCGCGGCCTTCTGCCAGAGACACGTTGCCTGTCGCTGGCTGTCGTAGACCCGCTGGAACCAGCGCAGGCCATCGCTCGTGGAGATGACCTGGGCCTTGAGCCGTGAGCCGTCCACGTGGCGCTCGATGGGCTCCGTCGCCACGGGCTCCGTCGTATCGCCGCAGCCCGCTCCCCAGAGTGCGGACAGGATCAGCCCGGTATAGATGCGCCCCATGATGTTCCCCTCGTATGAGTCGATACAGGGCGCGGGATGCCGGCCGCGCCCGGCCAGCGCTCGGGCTGGCCTCGTCTCCCTATCGTGATTCGAAGAGGTTGATGTCACTGGGATGTAACCGCGAGTCCGTCGCCCGCATGTCCCTGCTCGAAGCGCCGCCATTTTGTCCCATTCCAGGACTCGCTTCACCGTGGACGCGCGCCGTCACGCGGGAGTCCCCGGGAGGTATTGGAGCGCGTTGCCCACCAGCTTGCCGAACGCTGCGTGACAAGAGTGGCTCACGTTGGTCGAGAAGCGCTCGATTTCGGAACGGTCACTCCGAGAAGCGCGTCCGCGTGAGCACGACTTCATATTCACGGCCTGCGCTTCCGGTCGAGAGGCGCAGCCGAACCTGGGTCCCGGGCTCTCCCCGGACACGAGAGATGACCTCCAGCATGTCCATGCCGATGGCGGAGACATTATCAATGGCGAGGAGCATGTCCTTTTCGTTGATGCCAGACCGCTCCGCCGGGCTTCCTGGGACCACTTGCTGGATCTGCCACGTGGGGTTCAGCCCAGGAGCGTGATCGTAGGCCATGCCCACGCCTCCAAACTCTTCGAACGGGGGTTGTCCGTTCTCAAGGAGGGAGAGCATGACGTACAGGACGCGCCCCTCCTGTGCGCGTTCCCGAAGCACCCACGAGTTGTAGCCTTCGTGGCTGATCCAGAGGGGTTCGTCTCCCGCCGCCAGTTCGAAAGCGCCGTCCGCGGTGGTGCGAGCCAGGAGGGGTCGCGTGTGGATGGAGCCCATGGCTACGGCCTCCGACCAATCGCCTTGTAGCGTCGACCTCCAGGCTGTGACGATGGCGCCACTCAATGGGCGTCCGGTCTTCGCGTCCGTGACGATACCGCGGACGGCTCTGGCTCGCTTCAGGGCAAAGGTAAGCTGAGCCGTCTCTCCGGCGCGTACCGCGACAGTCTGAGTGGCGGAGGAGAAGCCGAGCGCCGCCACGTGAAAGCGATACTCCCCAGGCACCAACTGGCGGAATTCGAAGGAGCCCGAGGCGTCATGCCGCACGCTGCTCTGGCGAAATCTGTCCCCGAGCAGGCCGCCTGCGAGCTCTCCGTTGGAGCGGTACTTCTCGACCACGAACGAGACGCTGGTAACGGGGCTGTCATCCTCCTCGGCGAAGACATGTCCCCGAGCCTGCCCTGGCTCAGGGAGCGTGAGCCGGAGCTCCTGGGTCCCGGCCATCGCGCTGACCGCTGTCTCTGGGACCGTGGAGATGAAGACATCGTAGGGCTCGTGCTGGAGCGGACCGATAGCGAAGTAGCCGCCTTCATCGGTAATGGCTTCATCGCGAGTCTCGATCTCCAGCAACATGCTGAGCAGGTCCTCGTCGATGCCGCCGTCATTGATGGGGGCTTCACCCTCTTTCCGAGCTCGTCGAAGGCCTGCCGATGTGGCGCTGACGCGGATGTCCGGGACGGGGTCACCGCGCGTGTCGAGTACCTTGCCCTCGATGTAGAGCAGGTTCGCGGCAGGCGTTTCATCACTCACTTCGAGCCGGAGCGGGCACTCGGTGATGAGGCACAAACATTCGACCCTGGAGTGGGCATGTCCGGACTCCGCTTGAATCAGGGCGTCTGGAATCAAGGGGATGCGGAAGTGGCCTGTCTCGTCGGCTTCGAAGGTTCTCTGGGATGGCGCGCTCACGGGGTCCCATCGACCTGTGGACAGGAAGCGGACCTTTGCGTGCGGGACCGGGCGCTCCTGTTCGTCTTTCACGATGCCGTCGCAGAAGATCAGGGGGGCGAGCACGAGCGTGATGTTCGCGAAGGAGGTCCCTGGTTCAAATCGGAGGTGCAGGCCGTCGTTCCCGTGGGCGGGCGCGAAGGGCTGGAAGTCTGGGTGAGACGCTCCGGCGATGACGTAGTCGCCCGGCATCCAAGGCACGAACTCGAAATCGCCGTCCGGGTTGCTCTGGAGGGATTCGACTCGACCCTGCCGTAGGATGACGATGCTGGCGGCGGGAATGCCCAGCCCGGTCCGCGCCGAGACGACCCGCCCCCGCAGCCACATCGAGGGCCGAGACACCGAGGCATCATCGATTTGTAGGGGCACTCCTGGCGTCGACGGTGCACGAGATGGGTGTGGCGTTCTGGGGGCGGTTGTCTCGAATAGAGGTGGCGACGCATCCACGGGAGAACGCGTGGAGGCAAGCGTGAGGGCAAGAGTCAGCACGAACATCAGGATGGTGATGGCGGCGGCTCTGCGACGTCGGTGCTTCGACGAGGCATCTTTTTTGGCTGGTGTCATGGAGGCGTGGAGCCCCATCGGCACGGCTGGTGGGTCACGACACCGTGCGATGTGAGCCAGGATCATGCCGAGTTTCCTCCTCCTGGCCATCACCCTGCGGTGGTAGTGCGTCCGAGCGGAAGGTCTGCTTCTGATTCACACGTGCAAGCAATGCCGCTTGCGGGGGGCATCCCGATGCCGTCTCCCGAGCCACGGACGTCCACGCCTCGCGGGACGATTCAGTGCTGGTCAATCGACGTGGGACAGTTGTGCATCTCCCTGCGTGACTTGCCAACGGAGCTTGCATTCCGTGTCGGCCTTCGCGAGGCCGAATGGCGGGCGCGAGGCTGGTTCGATGGACACCAGCTCCGGTTCTCCCAGGGCGAATGGGCTGCCTTGGAAAGGCCCGTGGAAGGGGGTGGGGATGGAGAGGAGCGCGAATCACTGCATGAGGACCCGAAGCGCTCGCATTGAAGGCTGCTTCAACGCGAGCTGCTGGGGTCGGCGTGGCTGCCCGGCTGGGCCGACCCGTCAGCGGCCCCGCTGTGCCTGCACGTCGCGACGGAGCGCCTCAAGCACGGCCGGCTCGAGGTAGGGTGTGAAGAAGACCAGCCAGAAATCCGAATCGTCCGGGTATCGCTGACGCTGCGTTCCGAGCATCTCCTGGCGCCAGGGCTGGTCGCGAGCGAACTCGTTCCGCGCGGCGGCAATTGCGTGGACCGGACCATGGTGAGCACCGATTCCGGTCCATGCTGAGCACTGGTTCCGGCCCGAGGTGAGCACCCGTTCCGGGCATGGTGAGCACAGGCAGAGGCGGCACGCGGAGCGTTGACGGCACTGGGCAGCAGGGTCTCGCCTCCATCTCCTTCGAGGAGGTGGAGATGGCCCAAGAGAGGCTGGCGGTGCGCAAGTTGAGAGAGGTGTTGCGATTGCGGTTCGCGTCGAAGCTGTCGACGAGGACCATCGCCACGAGTCTGGGCATCGGGAATGGGACGGTGTGCGAGTACCTGGGGTGAGCGCGGGTAGCAGGGGTGGGCGGCTGGCTCGGACTTATCGCTCGGCGGGAATCTGAGTTTGTGAAGTTGCCCCGTTTCGCGGAGTCCCTACGTTCGGGGAGTTCGTCCCGCGCTTTATCCCGGAGCATGGGAAGGACAGGAGCGCGATTGGGGGTAGCAGGCGGGAGCAGAGCGGGAGGTGAGGGACGCTGACGGGTAGCCCGTGAGTCGCACGGCGGGCCGGCGCAGAAGCCCTTTAGCTCCAGCAGGCACACACCAGCCCAGCCTCGTGAGGTTTGCCCGAGGCGGAAGCCCCAGGGACGCTACAGCCCCCGGAGGACTCCAACCCCCAGGAATCCTCAGGCCCTCAACCGGGAAGCGAGCCGGTGGTATACCCGGCGGCACCCGGCGGAGCCCGCCGACGGCCTGGAAGCGAGAGGGGCATGGCGGAGATTCCGGATGAGATTCACGAGCGCATCCAGGCGCTCTGCGCGGAGGGAGACGCACTCGCGGAGGAGGGGGATCCCGCGGCGGCGCTGCGGTCCTTCAAGACCGCGTTCCAGCTGATCCCCGAGCCGTGGCTGGACTACGAGGCTACCACGTGGGTCTGCACGGCCATCGGTGACATGTTCTTCCAACTGGGAGATTTCGCGCGGGCACGGACCGCGCTCCTGGATGCGGTCCGGGCGCCCGATGGTCTGGGCAACCCGTTCATCCACCTGCGACTGGGGCAGTGCGAGTTCGAGCTGGGCGACATGCGGCGCGCGGGTGACGAACTGGCGCGGGCCTACATGGGTGGGGACTCGGAGATTTTCGAGGAGGAAGACCCGAAGTACCTCCGCTTCCTCAAGACGCTGCTGCGCCCACCCCAGAGCGCCTGACGCCCAGGGGTGGACTGTCGCGGGATGCCCGGTGGTGAGCCATCACCGGCCCAGGGTGATGACAACGTCGGACGAGAAGGTCCTCGCCCTCATCCCGACCCTTCGGTCGCCAAACAGGCAGATTTCCTTGCAGTGGTCGAAAGCCCTCCCGTCCCCAGGGATACACGCGGTGAGCGCGTCTCCGCCCCAGCCTGCTCCATCATCGGCCTCGGCCATGAAGTAGACCCACGATTCCTGCGTCGTGAGGACATGGACCTCCTGATTCAGGCCGATTCCCCACCACCCGCGTGTCAGGTGCCCCCAGTGAGCCCCCACAGTTGGCGGCGGGGAACGCGATGCAAATCCAGATGAATGAACCGTAGGTGTTGCGAAAACGCACCTGCCGGTTGCTTGCCTTGGTTTCGCCATCCATTGAGACAACCACTTGATTCAAGAGCGTGCGGAGCCGCCCTTGGCGGCTCAGTGCCTCAAGCGGCGGCGCGGAGCTGCTCCACGTAGGCCTGGGCGGCGGAGGCCTCCACGCCATGCAGTCGCGCCATGTCGCGCGCGATGGCGGAGGGGTCATCTCCCATGCGCAGTTGCATGCGGATGTTGTGCTCGAAGGGCTGGAGGATTCGCAGCGCGTCCGCGCCTCGGGCTTCCTTGACGACGGGCGCCGCGCGCCGGCGCGAGCGGCCCATCTCCGCGCGAGCCTGCACGTAGGTGACGATGTTGGACAGCAGGTAGTACCAGGTCACGAAGAAGGAAATCGTGCCCCACCAGCCCAGGGTGACGTTGCGCAGCGTGTGGTGCCAGAACGCCTTGCCCAGACACGCCCGGCACAGGTCGGCGGCCGTCGTATGGGAGCGACGCGCGAACAACATGCCCACGTTGTGGTGCAGCTCAACAAAGACCGTCGTCTCGGACCGGGAACAGTGGTCGCATCGCATGGCGGCGCACCCTAACGGGTTCCTCGCCCGCGTTCGAGTACTCGGATTCAAGCCCGAAAAGCCGGGCGATCCGCGCAACTCCAATGGACATGGGAGAACACCGGGAACATGGGGCCGCGGATGCCCTGGCGGCCCCGGGTCCACCTCGGGTCCCGCGCGTCACCCCGAACCACGGTGGCGTGTGAGCGTCACCCGCGTCCGTGGACACCCCGAGCGCTTTCCACGCGGCCCTCCCAAACCTCAGGCGCTGCCGAACGCTGTCTGTATAAACGACCCCGCGCGGCTCTCCACCTCACAGCAGGCCGCGCAGTCATCTCACGAATGCTCTGTCTCATCCGCGTGGACAGGTTCCGCTTCGAGGCATGTCTGGGTGACGTTGTAAGATTCCGCCGCGCTGTCGGTTACCTGCCATCTTGTCAGACAGGAATGCCAGCATTGAGCCCACTTGCCTTCCTTGAAGAGAGGCATAGGGGTGCAGAATGCGTGCTGTCCGCTGGATGCTGTGCGCCGTTCTCTTCGTCACGGGATGCGCTGGCGTTGAACCCTCGACGCGCAGGCGCGCCTTCCAGCAGCGTTCCGCACTCCTCGGGGAAGGGGAAACGGAGGCTCGGCATTTCCGAGGACAGAGGAGCGATGCGTTCGATGCGTTGCTTCGCGACGCGGGGCTGGAGTACCGAGACGAGCGTCCCGTGGCAGGCAGTTCGCTCACGCCGACACATGCAGCGCGGCTGCTGGAGGCGCTGACGGGCAAGGACGTGACGCTGGGGCAGTTTCCGGCCCGAGTCGCGGTGGGCTTCATGCTGCGCGAGGTGCTGGACGCGGGCGAGGTGTCGCGCGCCGAGTTGGTGCGGCGGGTGGGCCGCTTCACGCAACTGGCGGTCCTCCGTCCTGACGGGTGCCTCGCATGGGTACGCAGCGGGCAGACCCAGCAGCGCGTGGGGGCCGTGGAGTGGAAGGACGGTGCCTTTCGGGCGGGCCAGTTCGAACTGGGCGTCTTCTACTCGGGCAAAGGAGGTGTCTTCCGGGAGTTGAACGCACGGCTGGAGGAAACGGGAGGAGGCGCCTTCGCGGACGTCCACGACGATGCGGACTACGTGAGCCGGACGCTGGACGGAGCCGAAGAGGCTTTCGTCGAGCTGGCGCTGGCGGTGGGGCAGATCTTCTCGACGTCGCCCGCTGACAACCTCGCGGCGCTGAACCAGATGCCTGCCGCCGTGGCGGCCCTGCTGGCCTCGTCGCCTGAGTATCTGGAGCGATTCCAGTACATGCCGCGAGGCGAGCAGGTGCAGGCCGTCTCCAAGCTGGTGACGAACCTGATCGCCACCTGGGGCACAGCGTCTGCCGCAACCCGCACGCTGCAAGGTGCGGCTGTTGCTACGGCCGAGGTGCCAGTGCTTTCGCTATCTGCCCAAGGCGCGCTCGTCATGGGTCGTGTCGCGGTGCCGGTGGGGCGAGCGGCGGCGGTACTGAGCGGTGGGCCTGGAGCGGCGATCATCCTCCAGCGGGCGACGGGGGCCTCGCCGTCGAAAGGGCCTGGCCAGTGGGGACCGGTCAATGAGTCCATGAAGCCGCCTGCCCGTCGTTACCAGGAACAGGTTACGGGCCACTCTGCCGATGATGCCTACTGGGTCGGCGGCATGAGCACGCAGACCGGCGGCGTGAAGTTCGACGGATTCAAGGACGGCGTGCTGTTGGAGGCCAAGGGACCTGGCTATGCGAAGTTCTTCGAGGGGCTGGAGCCCAAGGAGTGGTTTCGGAACTCCGGAGCAAAGGGGCTCGTTGAGCAAGCAGAGCGCCAGAGCAGAAAGGTTCGGGGCATGGGTATCCCCGTCCGGTGGCATGTCGCGGAGAAAGCGGCTGCCGATGCCTTGCGCGAACTCTTCAAGAACGCTCGGGTTGTAGGGGTCGAAATCGTCCACACCTCAGCTCTCTGAGTGGATAACCTCATGACCGTGAAGCTCGAATCCGAGACCTATCCCGACACCTACTTTGTCGGTGCCTACTGGGGGCCGCGCAAAGAGCCTCCCGAGGAGTGTGCCCACCGCACAGCGGACTTCCTCAACCTCTTGGCCAAGTGCGACCCGTTCCTGGCCGACTGGTACATGCCCACCAAGTCGCGCAAGGACGCGCGCAAGCATCCCCTCATGCCGCCTGACATGACTACGCTCGCTGAGATGTTCAGGCGAGGCGTCAACCGGGAGAAAGGGGGGCCCATCTTTGAGGACTTGGGCTTTAGCTTCTGGTTCGACAATGGCGGAACCGGCCGTGATTGTGCAGCCCTGCGCATCCACTGCGGCGGATACGCGGAAGCGTTCTCTAACTCCTGTTTCTTGTCACTCCCCAGCCAGGGCGCGAACGCGGAGCGATTATTCACGGCCCCTGCCTTGTCTTGCGTAGTGCGCAGCATGGCTCTTGCCTGGGAACCTGACTGGGTCGCCGCCATGTCCCGCACGCATCGGGATCTTGACGACAAGGACGGCAAGACTGACGTGTGGCTTGGCTGGGCGACGTACCTTGCACGTCACCGGGGCACGGTGCCTCCGCTTCCTGCTCCAGTGCGCATCGAGCCGGTGGGGGACCGAGGCACGCTCATCATCCTGACTCCCGAGCGATTCACCGTGACGAACCCGGAACATGTTGCGCTGTCGAGGCGCGTGCGTGAGCTGCTAGACCGAGCGGGGTTGTTGAAGCCGGTTCAGCCCCAAGCGTAGAAGGGTGGGGGACCCGAGTCGCCCGCTACCCGGCTCCACAACGCGGGTGGGTTCGAGCGCTAGAAGGGGACATGCTCATTGCCCCCATAGAGCCCCTCCCTGGGGGAATCTGGCGGGACGGTATGGGGCGGGATGGCGGAGGTCCAAAGTCCCCAGGAAAATCGCGGGGCAAGGCGACCCTGCCTGGATATGGGCGACAAACCCGCCCAAGCCCCCAGCTCAGTTCATCCACTCCGTCGAAACCATCTGCTCCGCGCGCCGGTTCTTCTCCGGCTCCGTCGTCGACAGCGGCCGTTCCTCTCCAAATGACAGCGTCGACAACCGCGCCGGCTCCACACCCAGTCGCCGCAGGTAATCCCTCACCACGGAGGCACGTCGCTGGCCCAGGGCCAGATTGTACTCCGTCGTCCCCAGCTCACAGGTGTGCCCGGTGATGTTCACCCGTGCCTGGGGCCGCTTGCGCAGCGCGTCCGCCAGCTGCGTCAACGTGTCACGGAACTCGGGACGCAGCGTCGTCGAGTCGAGCTCGAAATAGACAGGCTCCAGGGCCAGGGGGAGCAGGTCCGTGTCTGAGGGCTCGGTCATGGTACCTCTGGCTATTTGCCTTCCGACCGCTCCCGACGGTGGATGGTGGAGACATCAATCCCGAGCAGCTCCGCCGCTCGCGTCTTGTTCCCGCCGCACCGCGCGACGGCCCAGGCGATGTACTCGCTTTCCAGCCGGCGCAGGGGAATGACTTCCCGTTGCGCCTCCAACAACGGGTGTTCCTCCGCGCCGCCCTCGCTGACGTGTGGGCGAAGCTGTTCCAGGTCCACCGTGTCCCGGGTCCCCAGCACCACCAGCCGCTCCACCAGATTCTCAAGCTCTCGCACATTCCCGGGCCAGCGCTGCGCACACAGCGCCGACACCGCCTCCTGCGCGAAGCGCTGCACCGGAGACCTTGGATTCCTCGCCCGCGCCTGCTCGAGGAAGTGCTCGGCCAGCGCCGGAATGTCCTCGGGTCGCTCCCGCAGCGGTGGCGCCTGCAACGTCACGACATTCAACCGATAGAACAGGTCCGCCCGGAAGCGGCCCTCCTTCACCCGGGCCTCCAAGTCCTGGTGCGTCGCGGCCACCACCCGCACGTCCACCATCCGCGAACCGTCCGCCCCCACCGCCCGCACCTCGCCCTCCGCCAGCACTCGCAACAGCCGTGCTTGCAGCTCCGGCGCCATGTCCCCGATTTCATCCAGGAACAGCGTGCCCCCATCCGCCTCCACGAAGAGACCGCGCCTCGCGCTCGTCGCTCCGGAGAACGCCCCCTTCACATGGCCGAACAGCTCACTCTCCAGCAGCGAGTGGGGCAGGGCGGTGCAATTGACGGCGACGAAGGGCCCCGCGCGACGCGTGCCCTCGAAGTGCAGGGCCCGGGCAATCAGCTCCTTGCCACTGCCACTCTCACCCCGCACCAGCACCGGCGCGCTGGACCAGGCCACGCGCTCCACCAGCGCATACAGCGCCCGCATCGCCGCGCTGCGCCCCACCATCGCTCCCAGCCGGCCCCGGTCCTCCGCCTGCTGCTTCAGCGTGCGGTGCTCGGAGCGCACCCGCCGCTCCTCCAGCGCGCGGCCCACGTAAAGCCGCACCTCGTCCAGCCGGAAGGGCTTGGCGAAGTAGTGCCATGCCCCGCGCTTCATCGCCTCCACGGCGTTCTCCACGCCGCCGAAGGCCGTCATCATCAGCACCGGCAGGTCCGGGTCCAGCTTGCGCGCCGTCTCCAGCACGTCGAAGCCATCCACGTCCTGCATGCGCAAATCACAGATGACGGCGTCGTACACCCCGGCGCGAAGCTGCGCGATGGCATCCGCGCCTCCCGAGGCCACATCCACCGCGTAACCCGCATCGGACAAGGGCTCGCGCAGCATCTGTCCCATCTCGACGTGGTCATCGACGACGAGAACCCGGGCTCTAACCGACATGTTGCTCCTCTCGCGCGGGGGCCGCGGCGGGCCATTGCAGCATCACACGCGTCCCCTGACCGGGTGCGCTGTCCAGCTCGATGCGCCCGCCATGGTTCCGGACAATGTGCGCCACCATGGTCAGCCCCAGGCCCGTGCCCAGTCCGCGCTTCTTGGTGGTGAAGAATGGATCAAACACTTGGTGCAGATGCCTCGCGGCGATGCCGCAGCCGTCATCCTCGACGGTGATGCGCACCCGACCCCAGGCCCCCGACGCATCCGCCTCGCCCGGCGTCGCCGTCAGCCTCACCCGTCCCCCCGGCTCGCACGCATCACACGCGTTGAGCAGCAGGTTGACGAGCACCTGCTGGAGCTGGTCCGAGTCCGCCGCCAACGCGGGCAACGGCTGCGACACGTCCATGCTCAGCACCACGCGCCGCCGCTCCGTCTCGACGCGCAGCAGCTCCTGCACGCTCTTCACCACGGACGGCAGCGTCACCGCCCGCGACTCGGCGGGCTGCAGCCGCGAGAAGTCCAGCAACTGCCGGATGGTGCGGCTCACCCTGTCTATCTGCTCGACGATGGTCCCCAGCCCCGCGGACTGCGGGTGCTCGGGGCCCAGCTTGTCCTGCACATACTCGGCGCGGCCCCGGATGACGCCCAGCGGGGTGCCAATCTCATGCGCGATTCCCGCCGCCAGCACGCCCACCGTCGCCAGCTTCTCCGCGCGCAGCAGTTGTCCTTCCAGCGCGCGCAGGTTGCTCAGGTCCTCCAGCACCAACAGCGTGCGGACGTCGGGCTGGTGCGGCTCCAGGGGCACCGCGTGGACGTTGTACTGCCCTTCCTCCGCGAAGAGCCGCAGCGGCTCGCCGTGCAGGCTGCGCACGCGGTTGTCGCCGCCCGCCGCATTCACCAGCTCCTCCAGTCGCTGGATGACGGGCGCATGGGCCTGCGGGAACGCCGCCGCCAGCGTCGAGCCCACCACATCCGGTGGCATCTTCGTGCTCAGCGCGCGATTCGCGGAGGTGATGCGTCCCGTCGTCGACAGGGCCAGCACGCCCGTGGGGATGTGGTCGAGAATCTTCTGTGTCTTGTCGTGCAGGTGCGCCAGCCGACTCGCGTGGCGCAGGCTCTCCTGGAGGGCCACGGCGCGGCTGCGCGCCAGCACCACATACACACCGAACGCGATGAGGAAGGACGAGAACAGGAACGCCGCGAAGGACAACCGCAGCACCAGGCTTCGCTCATGGGAACGCAGCCCTCGCGTGGAGGACAGCGTCGCCAGCGGCCACAGCGCGCCGTTCTTGATGCGCACCGGGACGAAGCTCGCCACCACCTCCGCGTCTCCCAATCCCAACCCCACCGCCTCCGTCCGCTCAATCACCAGCGAACCCGCTTCACCCGCGAGCATGCGCCGTGACAGCGCCGCGAGCCCTGGAGTGCCACGGACATCCGTGGCGAGCCCCTGATAGCGAGCCGCCAGCGTCGGCGCGCTCAGCGCGGTGGGCGCTCCATGCGCGCCGAGCAACAAGAGATGCGTGTCGCTCTCCGCGGTGAGCAGCTTCAGCGGCGCGAACAGCGGCTCGGCGTCCACCAGCACCACCACCGCGCCTCCGCCCCCGGGAGCATCCTCGGGCAGCGAGGTGGCGAAGGCCCGCAGCCACCCCGTCGAATCCCCGGACAGCGGAGGCGAGGACGCGATGTGACCCGAAGCTCCCTCCAGCACGCTCCTCGCGGTGCGGGCCAGCTCCTCCGCCGGGTATTGCTTCGCGAGCGACGCGCCCGTGCGCTTGTCCAAAAGCCGCAGCCGCTCCTTCCCATCCGGCCCGAAGACGACGATGGCCTTGTATTGCCCCACGGCCTCCAACAGCGCGCGCAGCTCGCGACGGTGCTCCTCGGCCGTGCCCGGTTGGGACAGCAACTCACCGGTGAAGCGCAGGTCCTCGCCCACGTCCTCCAGCGCCTCGGACACCCCTCGCGCGGCCTCCTGGAGCTGGGCCTGTCGCTCGCGGGCGAACTGGTCCACCAGCGCCTGCCTGTCCCGCTGGATGAAATACACGGCGCCGCCGATGACGCCGGTGAGCGCCGTGCACAGCAGCAAGACTGGCAGGAGGGAGGAGCGCATGAGGGCAGATACCAACATCCCGGCGCGAGGGGGTGGGGGAAGCCCGTCAGATGGCTCCCTCCCCAGGAACCGGCTCGTCGCGTCGGAGGCCCACTCGGGGGGCTGGCGGGGCCTCAGGGCCTCGAGGCCTGCTGGTTGAGCTTCTGCGACACCTCGCGGACCTTGCCCTGGATGTGGCGCAGGTTCGTCGGACCCATCCGCAACAGGTGCTTCTGCGCGGGAGTGAGCGCCTCCAGCGCGGGGTCCGCGTAGACGTACAGTGCGCCCTTCGCCACCACCTCCACGTCCCCGTCGAGCACCGGCACTGCCAGCACCTGCTCGAAGGCCCGTCGGAGTGTCGCCTCGAGGGAGCTGCCCGGCGGCGCGCTCTCCTGGTGGAGCCGCTCGGCCAGCCGGTGCACCTCGCGCCAGGTGTCCACCAGCACCGTGGAGTCGAGGCTGCCCACCACCCGGCCCAGCGTGTCGTACCGGGTGTACCCCTTCTTCCCGACGAGCGTGCGGCCGTCGCGGGTGCTGCTCACCTGGAAGTCCCCGGACGGCGCCAGGAAGGCGACCACGGCCCGAGGGCTCTCTCCGCTGGCCATGTTGGACACCACGGCGACGAAGCGGCGCAGGAGGTCCGCCTCCCGCAGCCAGGCGCCGAACTGCGACATCGACGAGGCCCCCGAGAGCCGCGAGCGAAGGAGCGCGTCGACCTCCGCCGTGGGCGGCAGGGGCGCATCCGGAGCCCGGTCCACCACCGAGGGCACCACGGGCGCCTGGGCGACGACGACGGTCGGCGTGTCGGGCGCTCCATGGAGCAGGCCGTGCCAGACCCCGGCTCCCGCGAGCACCGCCGCGACCAGAATCACCAGCCCCCAACCCCAGAGCGCGCCCCGTTCGAGCTTCACCATCGCACCGCCGTCGTTGTCCATGTGTCCTCCGCGACCGGACCCAGGGATTGCAGCGGTGATGCCAGCGGGAAGGGGACAGGGTGGGCGGCGAGGCTTCACTCGGGAGCGTGTGCTCCCGGAGCCGTCAGCGCGCCCGCTCGCAAGCCCCGCGAGCATGGCGTTCCGCGCGCCACCCTGGCGGATTGCACCGGGGGCGCGCGGGACTCACTCAGGCTCGGGGCCGAGGCGCGCCCGCGGAACCGGCCGCCGGGGGCGGCATGGCCGACTCGGCCGTGACTTCCGCCCAACGGATGTGGAACGTCGCCGACGTCCCGTCGAACTCCTCGGGTAGCACCACCACCCGGAAGCCCCCACACAGCTCCACCGCCCGAGCCAGCAGCCCCGCGGAGAACGTGGGGACGTCCGCCAGCACATCGTTCATCCGCAGCTCCACGAAGGTGGGGCTGCGCTCAACGATTTCGACCACACTGAAGTTGTTGCCGGCGCGAAAGCCCATCCCCGCGCGCAGCAGCATCCGCCGGGGGCCTGCCAGCCGGACGACGCCCAGGAGCGCGCGGCCAAAGAAGGTCCCGAAGTAGGCGTCCATGAACCGCTCGCCCAGCGAGTAGTACGCGGCTTCAGCGGGAACTCCGCCGTAGACGTGCCCAGCGGCGATGCGGAGGAACTCCTTCCACTGCTCCAGCGAATACGTCCGCCCAAGCTTCTGGTCGAGGTCCAGGCCCGCACGGCGCAGGTGCTCCCGACACGCTGGCGTGAGGCGGTTCTCGAGGGCGCGCACGAAGAGCGCTTCCACGGTTTGCGTGAAAATCAGCTTCTCGGAAGAAGTCATAGGGTCGCACCCTACACCGGTCGGCCCGTCGGATGCTCGCCCACAGGTGAATTGACGTTCAGTGTCCCTGTCGGCGAGCGACAGCCGGCCTGCTCCGTCATGAAAAGCGCTGGATTCCCATGGGGTTAGCGCTCATCACGCGGTGCGGCGGCGGCGCGGGAGACCATGCCGCGCAGCCACCGGTGGGCGGGGTCGTCGTCGAAACGCTCGTGCCAGACCTGGAGGACGTCGAACGGTCTCAGGGAGACGGGCGGAGGAAGGATGCGCAGGGGGCAGAGGTCGAGGAAGAGCTCGGCCAGTCGGCGGGGGGCGGTGAGGACGTGGTTGGAGCGGACCATGGAGATGGCGGCGGTGAGGAAGTAGGGAATCCGCAGGCCGATGCGTCGACTGCGGCCCAGGCGCTCCAGCGCGACGTCCACGGCGCCCGCCCCCTCGCCCCGGGGGCTGACGAGGACATGGGGCAGGCGCAGGTACGTCTCCAGGTCCAGCTCCTCCTTCACCAGGGAGTTGTCGCGACGGACGACGCACACGAAGTCCTCCGTGAAGAGCTTCTGCTGGCGCAGCGCGGGGGCGGGGTCCGGGTAGGCGCCGATGACCAGGTCCACCTCGCCGCTCTCCAACTGGGCCTCCACCTGGGAGACGACGAGGGGGCGGATGGTGAGGTCCACGCGGGGGGCCTCGTCGTCGAACATCTCCAGCAGCGGGGGCAGCAGGGCGGCGGCGAAGTAGTCACCCGAGGCGATGGTGAAGCGCCGCGCCGAGGTGCGGGCCTCGAAGACGGACTCGTTGCGCAGCGCTCGTTGGACCTCCAGCAGTCCCCGGTGGAGTGGGGCGGCGAGCTGTTCGGCGCGCGGGGTCCGAATCATCCCTCCCCGGCCCCGGATGAGGAGGGCGTCTCCGAACTGCTCCCGGAGCTGCCGCAGGGCGTGGCTCATGGCGGACTGGGTGATGCCCACGCGCGCGGCTGCCCGGGTGACGTTGCCTTCCGTGAGCAGCGCATCCAGCGCCACGACGAGGTTGAGGTTGACGCCGGACAGGTCCAGTCCCGTGTTCGACGGCTGGCTCGGCGCAGGGGAGACGCGAGGTTTGCGTCGGGTGGGGACGCGGCTCTTTCCCCGGGCAACATGCGACTTGCTCATGTGCCAATGAATAACATGCGATAGCCTCATGATGGGGGGAGGAACACTCTGGAGCCATCTCGAAGTCACCGGAGGCGTCCATGAGCATCGTCATCAACACCCCGAATGGAAACATTGGCCGGAACCTCGCCCTGCGGCTGCTGGAGGCGGGGCAGTCCCTCACCCTCATCAGCCGGAGCGCGGAGAAGGTGGCGGACCTGGTGAAGCGTGGCGCGAAGGTGGTGGAGGGGTCCTCGGACGACGCGGCCGTGTTGGACAAGGCCTTCGCCGGAGCCTCGGCGGTCTTCTGGCTGACGCCGCCCGCCATGCGCCCGGACTTCGTCGAATGGACCCAGGCCATGGGGCGACTGGCGGCGCAGAAGGCGAAGCAGCATGGCGTGAAGCGCGTGGTGGTGCTGTCCAGCGTCGGCGCGCAGTCGGGTCCAGGGACGGGGCCGGTGGGCGTGCTCCTCGCGGTGGAGGAGGCCTTCAAGGCCGCCGTCGCCGACGTCACCATCCTCCGTCCGGGCTACTTCATGGAGAACCTGCTGCGCGACCTGCCGTCGCTCGTGAACGCGAGCACGCTCTTCCTGACGACCTCTCCCGAGCGCCGCGCCCCCTTCGTCGCGACGGTGGACATCGCGCACAAGGCGGCGGACGTGCTGCTCGACGCGGGCTGGAAGGGGCACCGGTACATCGGCGTTCACGGGCCCCAGGACCTCACGTACACGGAGGTGGTGGGCATCCTCTCGCGAGAGCTCGGTCAGCCCGTGCGCTACGTGCAGGTCTCCTTCGACGACGCTCGCAAGGCGATGCTGGGCATGGGCCTGCCCGCGTTCATGGTCGACCTCTTCGTGCAGATGTACGAGGCCATCCCCGAAGGACGGATGGACGCGGCCGAGCCCCGGTCCGCGGAGACCACCACGTCCACGACGCTGGCTCAGTGGGCACGAGAGGTCCTCAAGCCCGCGGTGGCGCAGGCTCGCGCGTCCGCGGCGTAGCGCGCGGTGGGCCTGTCCCTGTGTGGCTTCACACTTCTTCATGAGCGCGTCATCTCTGTTCATCCCGGTGGGCTGGGATGGCGCGAGAATGGCGCCCGTCAATCAAGCGTGACGGGTGTCACCGAACGTGGAGCGAGAAGCATGGCGTCGGGGCAGGCAATCATCGGCGGGCTGCTGGGGCGGTTCCTGTTCAAGGAAGCGCGAGTGGGACAGGTGCGGGACGTGTCGCCGCACTTCCGCTGGATGGAGTGGGTGGGCGAGGGGCTGCGTGACGTCGAATGGAGCCCGGGGGACAAGGTGCAGGTCTTCCTTCCCGACGTGGGCATGCGGACGTACACGCCGCTGGGCTGGGACTCGACGCTGGGGTCCACGCGCTTCCTCGTCTACATGCACGGCGACAGCCCCGGCGCGCGATGGGGCCGCGACCTCAAGGTGGGAGACCGCTGCCAGTTCTTCGGGCCGAGAGGCTCCCTCGCGCTCAAGTCGCTCCCCGGGCCCGTGGTCCTCTTCGGGGACGAGACGTCGTTCGCCGTCGCGCACACGCTGAAGTACCTGAAGGCGGGCTCGGCGGACGTCGAGCACGTGTTCGAGGTCTCCTCGCGAGGAGAGTCGGAGGGGGTGCTGGGGGAGCTGGGCCTCGCGGGCGCCTCGGTGGTGGAGAAGCGGTCGGACGAAGCGCATCTCGCGGACGTGGAAGCCCGGCTGCGGGCGGCGCTGGAGCGACGGCGTGGCGCGCACCTGGTCCTGACGGGGCGGGCGCACGCCATCCAGGCCGTGAGGGCCCGGCTCCGTTCGAGCGGTGTCGCGCACGCGGGGCAGAAGGTGAAGGCGTACTGGGCCGAGGGGAAGAGCGGTCTCGACTGAGCGATAGAGCCGGGCGGATGACGGCTGCCGCACGGTTGACGAGTGAAGCGCTTGCGTGCGCGCCCGCACCGCTTCAAACACGATGCCCTCATGGACGAGCGCGCGACTGGCCCCCGGAAGTCGGACCCTTCCTACAACGTGCTGCACCAGCAGGGCACGCGGCAGCCGTTGGATGTCATCTTCAAGCCGCGCAGCGTGGCGGTGGTGGGTGCCAGTGAGCGTCCGGGCAGCGTGGGGCGCACCGTCCTCTGGAATCTCATCAGCAATCCCTTCGGCGGCACCGTCTATCCCATCAATCCGAAGCGCCCCAACGTGCTGGGCATTCGCGCGTGGCCGTCGCTGCGCGCGTTGCCGGAGCCGGTGGACCTGGCCGTCGTCGTCACGCCCGCGCCCGCCGTGCCCGATGTCATCCGCGAGTGCGCGGAGCTGGGCGTCCAGGGCGCCATCATCATCTCCGCCGGCTTCAAGGAGACGGGCGAGGCGGGCGCGCGGCTGGAGCGGGAAATCCTCCAGATTGCCCAGGCGGCGCGGATGCGCATCATCGGCCCCAACTGTCTGGGCGTGATGCGTCCGCCCACGGGCTTCAACGCGACATTCGCCGGGTCGATGGCGCGCCCGGGCAACGTGGCCTTCATCAGCCAGAGTGGCGCGCTTCTCACCGCCATCCTCGACTGGAGCCTGCGCGAGTCGGTGGGTTTCAGCGCCTTCGTCTCCGTGGGATCCATGCTGGACGTCGGCTGGGGCGACCTCATCGACTACCTGGCCGATGACCCGATGACGCGCTCCATCCTCATCTACATGGAGTCCATCGGGGATGCGCGAGCCTTCCTCTCCGCCGCGCGCGAGGTGGCGCTCACCAAGCCCATCATCGTCATCAAGGCGGGGCGCACCGCGCAGGCCGCACAGGCCGCCGCGTCCCACACGGGGACTCTGACGGGCAGCGACGAGGTGCTCACCGCCGCGTTCCGTCGCACCGGTGTGCTGCGCGTGGAGTCCATCTCCGACCTCTTCTACATGGCGGAGACGCTGGCGAAGCAGCCGCGCCCGGCGGGTCGTCGCCTCACCGTCCTCACCAACGCGGGCGGGCCTGGCGTGCTCGCCACGGACGCGCTGGTGTCGGGGGGCGGCGAGCTGGCGGTGCTCGGCGACGAGACGCGGAAGGCGCTGGACGGCTTTCTGCCGCCCCAGTGGAGCCATGGCAATCCGGTGGACGTGCTCGGCGACGCGGACCCGGAGCGTTACGCGAAGGCCCTGGAGGTCGCGGGGAAGGACCCGAACAGTGACGGGCTGTTGGTCATCCTCACGCCGCAGGACATGACGGAGCCCACGCAGACGGCGGACCGGCTCAAGCCCTACGCGAAGCTCTCCGGCAAGCCGGTGCTGGCGAGCTGGATGGGCGGCTCGGAGGTCGTCGCGGGCGAACGCATCCTCAACGACGCGGGCATTCCGACCTTCGGCTATCCCGACACGGCCGCGCGCATCTTCAATTACATGTGGCGCTACTCGTACAACCTCGCGGGCCTGTACGAGACGCCGACGCTGGCCGAGGAGCCCACGGGCGGGAGGGACGCGGCGCGGCGACTGGTGGATGCCGCGCGAGCGCAAGGACGCACGCTCCTGACGGAGCACGAGTCCAAGCAGTTGTTGGCCGCCTATGGCATCCCCACCGTGGAGACGCGGCTCGCCACCACGGAGGAGGGCGCGGTGGCCCAGGCGCAGGCGCTCGGATATCCCGTGGTCCTCAAGCTCCACTCCTTCACGGTGACGCACAAGACGGACGTGGGCGGCGTGCGGCTCGACCTTCCGGACGCGGAGGCGGTGCGCGCCGCGTTCCGAGGCATCCGCGAGCGACTGGTGGAACTGGGGAAGGGGGAGGCCTTCGACGGCGTCACCGTCCAGCCCATGGTGAAGCTGGGTGGCTACGAGCTCATCGTGGGCAGCAGCCTGGACCCGCAGTTCGGTCCGGTGTTGCTCTTCGGCGCGGGCGGGACGCTGGTGGAGGTGTTCAAGGACCGGGCGCTGGGGCTGCCTCCGCTGAACACGACGCTCGCGCGGCGGATGATGGAGCAGACGCGCATCCTCCAGGCGCTGCGCGGGGTGCGCGGGGCGAAGCCGGTGGACCTGCCGGCGCTGGAGCGGCTGCTCGTGCGCTTCGGTCAGCTCGTCGTCGAGCAGCGCCTGGTGAAGGAGGTGGACATCAACCCCCTGCTGGCCTCACCGGAGCGACTGCTCGCGCTGGACGCGCGCGTGGTGCTGCACCCGCCCGACGTGACGGAGGCGGAGCTGCCCAGGCTCGCCATCGAGCCCTATCCGCAGCAGTACGTGTCTCCGTTCAAGATGAAGAGCGGCGAGGAGCTGCTGCTGCGGCCCATCCGTCCGGAGGACGAGCCGAAGATGGAGCGCTTCCACCGGACGCTCTCCGAGCAGACGGTGTTCCTGCGCTACGCGGGGCTGATGCAGTTGAGCACGCGCGTGGCGCACGAGCGGCTGGCGCGCATCTGCTTCAACGACTACGCGCGGGAGATGGCGCTGGTGGCCGAGCGGCGCAGCGGAGAGATTCTGGGGGTGGGGCGGCTGACGCGGCTGCGGGGGACTCGGGACGCGGAGTTCGCCATCCTCATCAGCGATGAGGTGCAGCACCAGGGCCTGGGCTCGGAGATGCTGCGGCGACTGGTGGAGGTGGGCCGCGCGTGGGGCATGCAGCGCATCGTCGCGGACATCCTCGCGGGCAACCGCGCCATGCAGAACGTCAGCAAGCGACTGGGGTTCTCCATCCTCCCCCACGAGGAGCTGGCCCCGGACATGGTCAAAGCGGTGAAGGTGCTCTGAGTCACATCCGGGGCCGCCAGGTGGCTACTTCGCTTCGAGGTTCAGCTCGAGGTCGAACGCCACGTCGCTCGACTCCGCGTTGGCCTGCTTCACCATCACCGCGATGATGTTCTCCCCCACGACGAAGGCCGAACCGTCGAAGCTGGCCGTGCTGATGACGGCGTCCTTCAACACGCCGCTGGCGAAGGTGCCATGGCCGAGGCCGTTGTCGGCGTACCGCGAGTAGACGAGCTTCCCGTTCACCCAGATGGCCACGCCGTCGTCATGCAGGACGCGGAGGTTGGCGGTGCGGATGGCCTCGCCGAGCGTGAGCTTCTTGCGGAAGTAGACGCTCGGTTGGAGGGGCGTCGTCTTGGTGATCACGGTGTGCTCGTCCCCGTCGCCGTAGCCGAGCTTCGCGGGGCCCGAGCGCCACGCGCCGTCGTCGAAGTTGAGCGACGTCCACTGCGTGCCCGGGTTCACGTTGCGGTCATCGAAATTCCAGTACTCGCCGAAGGCGATGGCCTGGAACTGGGGCGTCCGGGAGATGGTGAAGGGCAGGTCCGTGCGATCATCGATGTCCGGCCGCGAGGCGTCCGAGATTCGCAGCACGCCCTTGGCCGTCTCGGTGCCCGGCACCGCCCACTCATAGAAACCGATGTTCGGGATACCCTGGTCGACCGTGGTCCAGTTGGCCCCGTCGTCGGGCGAGAACTGCACCCTCACGTTGTCGACACCCGCGCCGTGGGTCATCCACTGGAGCATCTGGACGTTGCCCGGGCGCAGCGTCTCGCCGCCGTTGGGGCTCTCCATGATGAGGGCATCGTGCTGCATGCCGTCGGTGGCCACCTTCAGCTCCAGGTCGAAGGACAAATCACTGGAGGTGGCGTTCGCCTGCTTCACCATGACGGCCAGCGTGTTCTCTCCCATCAAGAAGCGAGAGCCGGGGATGGTTGTCTCGCTCAGGCTGTTGTCGGAGGCGGTGCCGGAGGCATAGGCCGAGTGCGCGGTGGAGCCGACGTACTTGGAGAACACCTGGGTGCCATTGAGGAACACCGCCACGCCGTCGTCGTGAATCACCTGGAGCGTGGCCTGCTCCACCATGCCGTGGACGGTGAACTTGCGGCGGAAGTAGACGGTGGGCTGCGCCGGCGTCGTCTTCGTCATCTTCGTCTCCTCGTCCGTCTCGCCATAGCCGAGCTGGGCCAGGCCCTTCTTCCAGGACGCGTCGCTGAAGCCAGGGGACGTCCAGGCGGAGCCCGGGTCGACGTTGCGGTCGTCGTACTTCCACTCGGAGCCGAAGGCCACCGCGGTGTAGCCGGTGTTGGGAGGAGGGTCGGTCGGGGGCGGCGTCGTGCCTCCTCCGCCAATGCGGATGATCTTCGCGACCGACGGCACCTTCTTCGAGTTGAGCAGGAACAGCATGTAGTGCCCGGGCGGCGCCACGTTCGGGTTGGGCGGCGCGACGACGTTGATCCCCCCTCCGCTGGCGGTGAAGCGCAGCTTCATGAAGCGCTGGTTCTCGTCGAAGGCGTGGGTGACGGAGCCCAGGCGAACCCACGACGCCATGGTGATGCTGGCCGCCTCGGGGGTGTTGACGCGGAAGGTCTCTCCGTAGGCGATGGACGCGGGCGCGGAGGCGATGGTGGGGCGCGGGCCATTGAAGAGGTACGGAGGGGAGAAGACCTGCATCGTCTTGACATTGCGGCTGCCCGCGGAGAGCACGCGCCCATCCGGCAACAGCAGGGTGGTGGAGTGGTAGCCGCGATAGGCCGACGCGGGCGCGAGCACCGACCACTGCTCGGTGACGGGGTTCCACAGCTCCGTCTCCAGGCGGGGGTACTTGGGGTTGTCGGTGCCGGGGCCGCTGTGGCCGCCGGTGATGAGCACCGTGCCGTCCGGGAGCACGGTGCTGTTGTGCTGGCGGCGCACGTAGCGCATGGGCGGCACCGTGCGCCAGGTGGGCTTCGTGGCGTTGAGTTCCAGAATCTCCACGTTGTTGGTGGGGGGATTGTCGCCACCGGTGACCAGCACCTTGCCGTCGTCATACATCACCGCGCTGCCCGCGTTGCGGCTGTGGGCGTAGCTGGTGCGAGGCCCGGAGGTCCAGGAGCCGGTGCCATCCGTGTCGAGGAAGCGCGCGGGCTTCCAGTACCCCGCCATGAGCGTCTTTCCCGTGTTCGTCACGAACATCCACGGGTAGTACATGAGGTCCAGGCTCGCGCCCGTCAGGTTGCGCCAGGAGTTCTTCGACGTCTGCCAGACTTGAGGAATCAGGTTCTTGGTCCTGTCCTCCTTCGCGCCGCCAATCACCAGCATGTCCCCGTTGGCGAGCGTGGTGACGGTGGGGTACCAGCGGCCGGCGTTCATGTTCGGCAGCCGCGTCCAGGTGAGCTTGAAGGGGTCGAAGGTGGCGGCGTAGGGCAGGCCGGAGTCATTGTCGATGTGGCCCCCCGCCACGAACAGCCGACCGTCCGGCATGAAGGCGTGGCCCGCGCAGAAGATGTTGAAGCCCGCCTTGGGCAGCGTGGTGAGGACGTTGGTCTGCGGGTCCCAGAGCGTGGGGGTGTCGCCGTCTCCAAATTCGGAGAAGAACATCACCTTGCCCGTGGGCAGCAGGTGGGTGTGGACCGCCGAGTACGGCCATTTCTGGACGGCGGTCCATTGTCCCACGGAGGCGGGTTGTGCCTGGGCGACCGATAACGAGGCCCAGGCAGCGAGAAAGGCAAGACGCCACGGATGGAACATCAGGCTGCCCCTTTGTTGGTCGAAAGGTCGCGCAACGGTAGGCACGGGCCCTGCGAGCCACATCGTTCCGGCGTGCGTGGACAATGACGCGGGGTGGACCGAATCCCGGCGCCCGCGTCCGGGTCAGGACCGTTCGTGGGACACGGGTGTCTGATTTACCAGCGGACTCGAAACGGTGGCTGCTCTAGAGTCCGCCGGGTGATGGACACCCCTGAGTCCCAAGCGCCGCTCGCCGCCCTGCTTCCCAAGAAGGGCGAGCCCCCGCTCGACGCTGACAGCATCCTGGACCGCTTCGTCGGCTACGTCTCCACGAACGGCCTCAGCCTCTACCCGGCCCAGGAGGAAGCCATCCTGGAGCTGCTGGCGGGCAAGCACCTGTTCCTCAAGACACCCACCGGCTCCGGCAAGTCCCTGGTGGCCACCGCCCTGCACTTCAAGGCCATGGCCGAGGGCAAGGTCTCCTTCTACACCTGCCCCATCAAGGCGCTGGTGAACGAGAAGTTCTTCGCGCTCTGTGATGCCTTCGGCGCGGAGAACGTGGGCATGCTCACCGGCGACGCGAGCATCAACCGCGACGCGCCCATCATCTGCTGCACCGCCGAAATCCTCTCCAACCTGGCGCTGCGCGACGCGGGCGCCCGGGTGGACTACGTGGTGATGGACGAGTTCCACTACTACTCGGACAGGGACCGTGGCGTGGCGTGGCAGATTCCGCTCATCGCGCTGCCCCAGGCGACGTTCCTCCTGATGTCGGCCACGCTGGGGCCCACGCACATCATCGAAGAGAGCCTCCAGAAGCTCACCGGCCGGGAGGTCGCCACCGTGCGCAGCACCCAGCGCCCGGTGCCGCTGGACTTCGACTACCGCGAGTCCGCGCTGCACGAGACGATTGAGGACCTCATCGCGCGCAAGAAATACCCCATCTACCTGGTGAACTTCACGCAGCGCGCCGCCGCCGAGCAGGCGCAGAACCTCATGAGCGTGGACTTCTCCACCAAGGAGGAGAAGGAGGCCATCCGCCTCGCGCTGATGGACGCGCCCTTCGACACGCCGTACGGCAAGGACTTCCAGCGCTATCTGCGCCACGGCATCGGCATGCACCACGCGGGCCTGTTGCCCAAGTATCGCCTGCTGGTGGAGAAGCTGGCCCAGGGCGGCCACCTCAAGGTCATCAGCGGCACGGACACCCTGGGCGTGGGCGTGAACATCCCCATCCGCACGGTGCTCTTCACGCAGCTCTTCAAGTTCAACGGCGAGAAGCTCACCACGCTGAGCGTGCGCGACTTCCTGCAGATTTCAGGTCGCGCGGGTCGCAAGGGGTTCGACAACGAGGGCAGCGTCGTCGCCCAGGCGCCCGAGTATGTCGTCGAGAACGTCAAGCAGGCCGCCAAGGAAGCCGCGGGCAAGAAGAAGACGCCCAAGGCGAAGCCGCCGCAGAAGAACTTCGTCCAGTACGACAAGAGCACCTTCGAGCGGCTCCAGACGGGCATGCCCGAGCCGCTGGAGTCCCGCTTCGCCGTGTCCCACGGCATGATTCTCAACCTGCTCCAGAGCGACCACATCCGGGGCACCGGGGGCTATCACCGGTTGGTGCAGCTCATCCAGCGCTGCCATGACTCGGACTTTCTGAAGCGGCGACACTTGAAGGAGGCGGCGCGGGACTTCCGCACGCTGCGCGGCGCGGGAATCGTGGAGGTGACGCGCGGCGAGGGCGGCTCGGGGGCCACGGTGAAGGTGGCGCAGGAGCTCCAGTACGACTTCAGTCTCAACCACACGCTGTCGCTGTACCTGCTGGAGACGCTGGAGCTGTTGGACCCCACCACGGAGACGTACGCGCTGGACGTGGTGACGCTGGTGGAGTCCATCCTGGAGAACCCGGAGGTGGTGCTCTACGCGCAGCTGCACCAGCTCAAGGGCGAGAAGATTCAAGAGATGAAGGCGCGCGGCGTCGAATACGACGACCGCATGGAGGAGCTGGAGAAGCTGGAGTGGCCGAAGCCGAACCGCGAGTTCATCTACGGCACCTTCAACGCCTTCGCGCGCAAGCATCCGTGGGTGGGCGAGGAGAACATCCGGCCCAAGGCCGTGGTGCGCGACATGTTCGAGCGCTTCATGTCCTTCCACGACTACGTGCGGGAGTACGGGCTGCAGCGCAGCGAAGGCGTGCTGCTGCGCTACGTCAGCGACGTGTACAAGACGCTGTCGCAGACGGTGCCGGAGCGCTTCCGCACGGAGGAGGTGGAGGACATCATCGACCACCTGCGGGCCACCATTCGTCAGGTGGACTCCAGCCTCGTGGACGAGTGGGAGCGGATGAAGAACCCGGGCGCCGTCGTCGAGGCGAAGCCGGCCGTGGAGCTCAAGCCGAAGGAGCTCACCGAGGACCCTCGCGCCTTCGCGGCCCGCGTGCGCGAGGAGCTGCACCGGCTGCTGCGCGCGCTGGGGCAGAAGCGCTACGCGGATGCGCTGTCGCTCCTGGACAACGCCCTGGGCGAGTGGACCGCGCCGAAGCTGGAGCAGGCCATGGTGCCGTACCACGAGGAGCACAAAATCGTGGTGCTCACGCCCCAGGCTCGCAAGCCGGCCAACACGTTCCTCAAGGAGTCGGGACAGCGGCTCTGGGAGGTCCAGCAGCGCATCATGGACCCCGAGGGCCATGGTGACTGGATGATCGACTGCGAGATTGACCTGCGGGACAGGCGGCTGGACGAAGGCCCCATCCTCATCCTGCGCCGCATCGGTCCGTGACGTTCAGCTCTCGGAGGCGGGCGTCGTCAGCTCGCCTCCGGCCAGCGGGGCTTCTTCTTCGCCCAGGGTGGACTCCTCGACGTCGAAGTCGCCCTTGCCGTCGGAGATGAGGACCATCCGCCAGTCGTGGGTGGAGAGGATGACGTGCTCGGCGTCGCACTGGACGTCGACCGCCACGTCCTCGACGGTCCACGAGCCGACCCACACCGTCATCTTGTCGATGCACTCGGTGTCGCCGCACTCCTCGGTGGAGGCGACCCACAGGCGGCCCTCCGGCGCGGCGATGCAGGACACGGGCTCCGCGTGGCGCAGGCGGGGCGGGGCCATCTCGTCCGGCGCGCCCTCGAAGAGGTCCTCGCGCTCCGGCATCCCCGCGTCGAAGAGGAGGGGAGTCGTGTCTGTCCGCTCGGGGGGCTGAGCGAGCGTCGTCGGCTTCGCCAGGGCCCCGGGCGCGGCCAGAAAGCCGCACATCGCCGCCACCTTCCAACACCGTGTCATCCACATGACCTTGTGCTCCTGAGCGGCGCTGTTGGCCGCGTCTCGTGCACAGGGGTTCTGCAAGGCGCGGACCGGGCCTGCGTGCGGGCGCGGAGACACAGCGGTGAGCCTGTGTCTGGGGGGCGTTCAGTCCGCTCCCGTGGTTCCGCGCGCGGTGACCTGCGGGCGCTTCGCTCTGATTCAAGGGGTCGTCGTGGAGCGGAGCTGCGGCGGGG
>NZ_JABUMQ010000750.1:0-482 GCF_013336645.1 Myxococcus sp. CA039A
GCGCACGGACCACGGCCTGCACGCTGCGCTGAAGTCGGTCTTCCCGATCGCCAGCTACAGCGGCAATGCTGCCCTGGAATACGTCGGCTACAAGCTGGGCGAACCGGTCTTCGACGAGCGTGAGTGCCGCCAGCGCGGCATGAGCTACGGCGCCCCGCTGCGCGTGACCGTGCGCCTGGTGATCTACGACCGTGAGTCGTCGACCAAGGCCATCAAGTACGTGAAGGAGCAGGAGGTCTATCTGGGCGAAATCCCGCTGATGACCGAGAACGGCACCTTCATCGTCAACGGCACCGAGCGCGTCATCGTCTCGCAGCTGCACCGCTCGCCGGGCGTGTTCTTCGACCACGACCGTGGCAAGACCCACAGCTCGGGCAAGCTGCTGTACAGCGCCCGCATCATTCCTTACCGCGGCTCCTGGCTGGACTTCGAGTTCGACCCGAAGGACGCGCTGTTCACCCGTATCGACCGCCGCCGCAAGC
>NZ_JABUMQ010000751.1:0-479 GCF_013336645.1 Myxococcus sp. CA039A
CCAGCTACGGAAAGACGGAATGTTTTCGGCCCACCCATTCGTGTCAAAGTTGGTCGTGTCGATCGTCTCCGCTTCGACGGAAAGCGTCGCTTCGCGGACCTTTGCGATGGCTGTTTCAGTTCCGGCGTCGTCAGTGTACAAACCGCCTTCAAATCCTGCAATCGCGGTCATATGGTTCACGCTCCTTTACTCAATTTCACGCGATACCGGACAGGGATGTGACGAGTCAGGCCGTCCGGATCGCGCAACGTTTCGGAAAAATCGTAATAGCAGCCCTGCATCTCCCATCCGGGCACAGAAAAAACCGTATCGGCAAGGATACGGTTCAGGTCGTCCAAGATTTCCGCAGCCTCTTTGAAGCCGTTGTATCGGCTCCAGATGTGCAGCGTGATGGTGCACTCTTCGCCAAAGTGGTCAAAAGTGCGGTTTGGAACGCTTGTTACGTCGCCGATGGTGACATAGGGGAACGCTTGACCTTC
>NZ_JABUMQ010000752.1:0-477 GCF_013336645.1 Myxococcus sp. CA039A
CCCCCGTCGCCGCGCCGCCGCCGCTGCGCCTGGGGCCCACGCCCCCCAAGAGCGGCAGGGCCACCGAGGACGACCTCTGGCGCATCGTCTCATTCGACAAGGACGAGGCCGCCGAAACGCTGACCGCCTCCTTCGAGGCCGCGCTCCAGCACGTGGATGCCCACCTGGAGACGCTCGTCCGCTCGGATGTCAATCAGGCGAACGTCGACGAGCCTCCCGTTGAAGGCATCGTCGAGGCGACCATTGAATCGGACTTCGAGACCTTCCCCGGTGACAACACCGGCCCAACTGGCGAGACTGCGTGGTCCGAGCCGTCCGGTGATCTAGACGACTGGGATTTCGACGAGGACGACGTGGCGGCAGATCCCTCCAATCCCGACGAGGCAGCGAAGCTGCGGCGCCAGCGCCTGCTGCGCCGTGCCATGGAGAACATGGGCGTCCTCGGGAATCGGGGAGCCCCGGCCACCACCGCCGCGA
>NZ_JABUMQ010000753.1:0-476 GCF_013336645.1 Myxococcus sp. CA039A
GCGTCCGATGACGATCCGGGATTTAACCGCACGACAAGCGGTATCCCAGGAAGCTGCCGAGGACTTGATCCGGCTCGTGAAGGCTAAATATAACCTGTTTATCGGCGGCGGGACCGGGTCGGGAAAGACCACATTCTTGAATGCGCTGGCGCAGTTTATCCCGGCGGACGAACGGATCATCACCATTGAGGATTCGGCGGAGCTGCAGATTCTCGGTATACCGAATTTGGTCAGACTGGAAACGCGCAATGCCAATACGGACGGAAAAGGAGAGATTACCATCCGCGATTTGATCCGTACATCGCTGCGGATGAGACCCAATCGCATCATTGTCGGAGAGGTGCGGGGAGCGGAGGCTCTGGATATGCTGCAGGCGATGAACACCGGTCATGATGGGAGCTTGTCTACCGGTCACGCCAACTCGGTCAAGGACATGCTCAGCAGGCTGGAGACGATGGTGCTTAGCGGGGCGAGCT
>NZ_JABUMQ010000754.1:0-474 GCF_013336645.1 Myxococcus sp. CA039A
CGTATTGGTTGAACGCAGGGTCTCGCGCCGGATCATTTCGGTCAGCAGCAGGTCGCGATCCACCTCGTGCTCATCGACCAGCGACAGGCCGAGCGCGCCCGGTAGCGGCGGCGGCGAAGCAGGGGCCGCAGCGGCGATGGACGGCTCGCGCAGGCCCGCCAGCGCTTCGGCCACGGCATCGAGCATGCGGTCGGCGAAATGGCCGGCGAAGGCGTGCAGCTGGCCACGCTGGGCCATCAGGTCCGCCTGCTGCATCGGATTGCGTGCACGGTCGGCGTCGTGCAGCAGCGTCTGCTCCAGCGCTTCGACGGTCAGGATCAGGGGCGCGGCCAGCGTTTGCCGGCACAGGCCGATCAACGCACCCAGCAGTTCACGCACCCGCGATGGCAGGTCGCTGGCGGCCAGGCGTGCTTTGTCGGCAGAGGTGATGGAAAAGACAGCTGACATCGGCGAGCGGTACCCGGATTCCCGCGG
>NZ_JABUMQ010000755.1:0-474 GCF_013336645.1 Myxococcus sp. CA039A
TCCGTTTTCCCTGCGGCGGTGGCGCAAGTCACTGGGCTCCGGCAGGACTTGGGGTGAGGTGGCGGCGTTCCGTCGCGCATTGCGTGCGAAGTCGTACGACGCGGTGCTCGATACGCAAGGCCTGATCAAAACGGCGCTCGTGGCTGCGCAGGCCAAGCTGGCGCCGGGTGGTTTCGTGGCGGGCTTCGGCAATCGGACGGAAGGCGCAGGCTATGAGCCGCTTGCGAAGCTGTTCTACCAACGCAAGGTCGAAATGGAACCGCACATCCACGTAGTCGAGCGCTCGCGCCGCAGGGTGGCGGAGGCGCTCGGTTATGCGCTGCCTGACGCCATCGACTTCGGTTTGCAGCCGCCCGCCGACTTGCCGTTCAATCTGCCACGTCCGTACGTGGCACTGGTGCATGCGACTTCGCGCGCCGACAAAGGTTGGCCGCTCGAGGCGTGGGTGGATGTTGCACGCGCGCTGCTTGCACG
>NZ_JABUMQ010000756.1:0-474 GCF_013336645.1 Myxococcus sp. CA039A
CGTACAGCACCGCGGATTGCCCGGGCAGTGCTGGCTGGTAGGCAGCGGCAGCGGCGGTGAGCGCACGCTCCGGTTCCACCGCGCGTACGTCCAGCGGCGCCTTGGGCAAGGTATCCAGCACCTGCGGCAGGCGTGCGTTGACCTGCTGCTGCACCTGGCGGTAACGGTTGATCAGCGCATTGGCATCGCCGTACTGGAACTGGCGGTCGTTGCGCATGCTGCGCAGCAGCTTGGTGGGGGTGCCGCGCAGCTTGGCATCCTTCATCACCGTGGCGATCTGCGCCTGCAGTTCCTGCACGCGTTGTTCGCCCAGCGCGTGCAGCTGCGCGGCGGTCTGGTCGCTGGCGGTGGTCTGCACGATCAGGCTGGCGTACCAGGCCTGGCCATCGGGCAGTGCGCCCAGGCCGCTGCTGGCGCGCGTGGCCGGCAGGTATTCGGTGGCGATGAAGCCGCGCAGGGCGCGATAGGCCGGCA
>NZ_JABUMQ010000757.1:0-473 GCF_013336645.1 Myxococcus sp. CA039A
CGCTGACGATGCCGCCGGTCACTACCTTGCCACTGAACGGGTCGCGCTTGGCGATCTTCTGGATGTAAGCCGGAATGCGCGCATCCAGCGTCGTCACTGTCGCCGATTCCCACTTGGTCTGCGGGATATGCGCGCCGAACACATCCGGGCGCCCGAACGCCGCATCCTTCGCGGCGATGCGGCGCCACAGGTCCCAGGCCGGCGCCGGTCCTTCGTTCAAACGCGCCGCGGTGTGGTGATCGCCATTATCCGAGTTTTCGGTCAGCGAACCGATCGTCATGAAAACAAGATCATCGGCGCCCAGATCCACGCCATCGGCTACACCATCACGCATCCAGTGGATACGCGTGGCCTGCTTGCGGCCCGGCTGCAGATCGAAGTCGACGTCGGTCACCTCGGTGCCGTACTGGAACACCACGCCCTGGTCCCGCAACCACTTCACCAGCGGCAGCACCAGCGATTCATACTGGTTG
>NZ_JABUMQ010000758.1:0-471 GCF_013336645.1 Myxococcus sp. CA039A
AAATCATGCAGGATCGCGCGCGCGAGAATGAAAAGATTGTTTGGAGCTTAAACCGTACGCCGCTGGAGATTATATCCGGAGATAAAGGCGTTACCGGTCTAAAAGTGAAAAACAACGAAACCGGCGAAGAAGAATTGATCGAAGCGGACGGCATCTTCGTAGCGATCGGCCATAAGCCGAATACGGATTTCCTCGGCGGACAAATCGAAACCGACGAGCTGGGCTACATTATCACGAAGCCGGGTTCATCCTTGACCAATGTGGAAGGCGTATTCGCCTGCGGCGACGTACAGGATAGCAAGTATCGCCAAGCGATTACGGCTGCCGTCAGCGGTTGTATGGCTGCGCTGGATTGCGAAAAATTTCTTGAAGGGCATATGGTACACGATTGGAGCCAGTCTCTTTAATCGATTGAACGTGGAACTTTCGTTCCGCGTTTTTTCTTTAGCCTTCGCTTGACCTCTTGTAGAC
>NZ_JABUMQ010000759.1:0-466 GCF_013336645.1 Myxococcus sp. CA039A
GTGATGGACCATCATTTCGGTGCGGGCGCCTCGGGCCGGGTCGAGGGCTACGAAGACAAGTACTACTTCGGCCGCCGTCCGTGCGGTTTCTACATTCCGCGCTTCCGCAACGTCGCGGCCGACAAGCGCGGCTACCTGCGCGGGTTCGGTTACCAGGGCGGTGCCAGCCGCACCGGCTGGTCGCGCGAGATCGCCGAGCTCAACATCGGTGCCGACCTGAAGGAGGCGCTGACCGTACCGGGCGACTGGCGCATCGGCATGACCGGGTTCGGTGAAATGCTGCCGCACCACGACAATACGATCCGCCTGGACCACGACCGCAAGGACAAATGGGGGCTGCCGGTGCTGGCGATGGACGTGTCCATGCGCGCCAACGAACTGGCGATGCGCAAGGACATGGCCGCCGATGCTGCCGAGATGCTGGAGGCGGCTGGCGTCAAGGACGTGAAGATGCACGACCACGACT
>NZ_JABUMQ010000075.1:0-36202 GCF_013336645.1 Myxococcus sp. CA039A
GCCTGGAAGCGCGGCGAGCAGGAGGGCGAGGAAGCTGGACAGCCGGAGACGGGACATCACGGTGCGGACTCTACCGCCACGTTCCCACCCTCGGCACCTCGGGTGCGAGCAGGAAACGCACGGGTCGCCCGCGCGCTTCCCGAGGACCTCGAAGTGGGCTAAGGGGCCGCCATGTCCGACTCCGAGGACCTCTTCAAGTACGTCGAGGAAATCGCCGACCAGGCCCGCCGCCGCGTTCAGGCGTTGACGGGCGCCCGGGAGGCCCCCCCCACCGACGCCGCTCCCGACGCCTTCACCCGCCACGGCACGGGGCGCGTGGACCCGGACTCCATCCGGTCCGCCTCGGACCTGGCGCCGTACATCGACCACACGCTGCTCAAGCCCGAGGCGCGCCAGGAGGACGTGGTGAAGGTGGCCGAGGAGGCGCGTCAGCACGGCTTCGCCACGGTCTGCGTGAACAGCTCGCACGTGGCCACCGTCGCCAGAATCCTCGCGGGCTCCTCCACGGTGCCCATCGCCGTGGTGGGCTTCCCGCTGGGCGCGGCGCTGTCGTCGGCCAAGGCGTTCGAGGCGCGCGAGGCCATTGAAGCCGGGGCGCGCGAAATCGACATGGTGGTCAACATCGGCGCGCTCAAGGCGAAGGACCACACGCTCGTGTTCACGGACATCGCCGCCGTGGTGAAGGCCAGCAGCCCGTTGCCGGTGAAGGTCATCCTGGAGACGGCGCTGCTGTCGGACGAAGAGAAGGTCTTCGCCTGCCTGCTGTCGAAGGCCGCGGGCGCCGCCTTCGTGAAGACGTCCACGGGTTTCAATTCGGGCGGCGCGACGGTGGAGGACGTGTCGCTGATGCGCGCCATGGTGGGCGAGGACGTGGGCGTCAAGGCGTCCGGCGGCATCCGCTCGTTCGAGGACGCCATGAACATGCTGCGCGCGGGCGCCAACCGACTGGGCGCTTCCGCGTCGGTGGCCATCGTCACCGGCCAGGTTTCCACCGCGAAGTACTGACCCGGCGGAGCCGACGTGAACGCGAAACAGCGAGACGAACTCAAGGCGCTGCTGCTGGCGCTGCATGCCGAGCTGACCGAAAAGACGCCCTCGAGAATCGAGCCCAACCGCACCGATGAGGCGCGCATCGGCGGCGACGAGGACGAGCAGCCCCTCAACGAAATGATGCAGGCCATCGCCTCCAACCGGAACCGGAACATGGACGGCGTGCTGGCCCGCGTGCTCAAGGCGCTGGGCAAGCTGCGCGACGAGCCAGACTCCTTCGGTGAGTGCGAGGAGTGCGGGGATGAGATTCCGCTCGGGCGGCTGCGCGCCATGCCCTACGCGGAGCTGTGCGTGACGTGCCAGGGCGGCAAGGACGGCCCCAAGGGCCGCGCCACGCGTCGCAAGCTCACCGACTACAGCTGAAAAACTCCACCGGCGCGGCGAGGCTTGTCTTCCGCGCGCGCCCAGACCGTACGAGGCTTCGAGGCTCCATGAACGACACCGGACTGAGAGAGCGGGCGGAGGCGTGGCGCCTGGCGGACCCCGACCCCGCCACCGCCGACGAACTGGCGCGGCTGCTCGCCCAGGGAGACCTCACTGAATTGGCGGACCGTTTCGCCGGAGACCTGGAGTTCGGCACCGCGGGCCTGCGTGGCGTGCTGGGCGCCGGGCCCAACCGGATGAACCGCGCCGTGGTGCGCCGCACCACCGCGGGCCTGGCGCGCTACCTCAAGGAGCATGTGCCGGACGCCGCCACCCGGGGCGTGGTGGTGGGCCGTGACGCGCGCAGGCTGAGCGCGGAGCTGGCGGAGGACACCGCCGCCGTGCTCGCCGCCGAGGGCATCCCCGCCCACGTCTTCTCACCGCCGGTGCCCACGCCGCTCACCGCGTACGCCTGCCTCCACCTCAACGCCGCCGCCGCCATCATGGTGACGGCCAGCCACAATCCACCCGAGTACAACGGTTACAAGGTGTACTGGGGCAACGGCGCTCAAATCATCCCGCCGCACGACACGGGCATCGCCGCCGCCATTGCCCGGGTGGAGCCCGCCAACCGCGTGCCCCTGCTGACGGTGGCCCAGGCGCGCGAGCAGGGCCTGTGGCGCGACATCCCGGACTCTCTGGGCGAGGACTACCTGCGCGCCATCCTCGGGCTGCGCGTGCACAAGAAGGGCTCCGACACGCTGTCCATCGTCTACACGGCGATGCACGGCGTGGGCGGAGTCTGGGCGGAGCGGGCCCTGCGCGACGCGGGCTTCCCGCGCTTCACGCCCGTGGCCGAGCAGCAGATGCCCGACGGCCGCTTCCCCACGGTGCGCTTCCCCAACCCGGAGGAGCCCGGCGCCATGGACCTGTCTCGCGCCACCGCCGAGCGCGTGAAGGCCGACCTGGTGCTGGCCAATGACCCGGACGCGGACCGGCTGGCCGTCATGGCCCGCGAGGCGGACGGTGGGCTGCGCATGCTCACCGGCAACGAGGTGGGTGTGCTGCTGGGCCACTACCTTTTGACGCAGGGGACGAAGCACGCTCGGCCACATGTCGTCACCACCATCGTCTCGTCGACGCAGCTGGGGGACATCGCCCGCTCGCTCGGCGCGGCGTATGACGAGGTGCTCACGGGCTTCAAGTGGATCGCCAACCGCGCGCTGGAACGCGAGCACGCCGAAGGCACTCAGTTCGTCTTCGGCTACGAGGAGGCGCTGGGCTACACCGCCGGCACCGTGACGCGGGACAAGGACGGCGTCGGCGCGGCGCTCGTCATGGCGGACCTGGCCGCGTGGTGCGAGTCGCGCGGCACCACCGTGCTCGGCTACCTGGAGGAAATCCAGCGCCGGCACGGCCTCTACGTCGGTGCCCAGCGCAACGTCACGCTGCCCGGCGCCGCGGGCGCGCAGGTCATCCGCGGCATCATGGACGCCTTCCGTGCCCGGCCTCCCTCCCACATCGGCACGGAGGCCGTGCGGGCCGTGCTCGACTACCAGCGGGGCGTGAATGGCCTGCCGCCGTCCAACGTGCTCGCGCTGGAACTGGAGGGCGGGGGCCGTGTCACCCTGCGTCCTTCCGGCACCGAGCCGAAGATCAAGTACTACTTCGAGCGCAAGGAGACGCCGGGTGCCGGGGAGCCCCTGGCCCAGGCTCGTGCTCGCGCCGAGGCCCGGTTGACCTCCTTCATCGACGCTTTTGTCGCGCTCGCACGTGAGCGTGGACAACCCACCTGAGTCTTGATTCACACCTCATCTCGCGCCTCGGTTCCCCCCTGGCCGCGCCTCGCGTGGCCCCCGTCGAAAGGATTCGTGTGAAGCGCCTCGTTCCTGGAGTCCTCCTCGCCTGCTGTCTGATGGCCCTTCCTGGTACCGCGCTGGCGCGGGGGCAGGGCTGGTCCGTGCTCGCCGCCGACACGCTGGGGCGGGGCAATACGGCGTTCTCTGGCCAGATTGGCTGGCCCGGCCTCACGCTGGGCGTGCTCCACGGCAGCTCGGAGCGCTTCGACATCGGCGGCAAGTTCAGCTTCAACTGGGGCCGCGAGGGTTGGGTGCGCCACACCTCGCCCGGCATCAAGCTGCAGGCGTGGATGCGGCTGGAGCTGGCGAAGACGAACCAGGTCTCCTTCGCGCTCACCTTCCAGCCCGGGCCGCTCTTCTACTTCGACGACGGCGACACGGACGTGGGCCTGGCGCTGCCGGTGGCCTTCGTCGTGGGCATCCCCGTGTCCAGCGCGCTGATGGTGAACGTGGGCATCGACATGCCCTTCCACGTCTACTTCGGGGAGGGCATCGGCCCCGTCATCCCCATCCTGGTGGGCGGCGGGCTGGAGTACTTCATCGACAGCCGGCTGGCGGCCACCTTCAACCTGCGCATGGGCCCCTCGCTCATCCCCGACTGGGATGAGAGCGAGTTCGCCATGGAAGCCCTCTTCGGCATCGCCTACCGCTTCTAGGCGACGCGCCGGTTCGGGCCTACCAGGAGGACGTCTGCTCGGGCAGCTCCACCGTGAAGGTGCTGCCCAGGTTGACGCGGCTCTGAACCGTCAGCTTGCCGCCCATGGACTCCACCAGGGCGCGCGCCACGGTGAGGCCCAGCCCGGCGCCCTTCTCCGGCGGCTTCGTCGTGTAATAGGGCTCGAAGACGGCCTGCAGCTCGTCCTCGAAGATGCCGATGCCCGTGTCCTTCACGAACAGGCGCGGGCCGAAGTCGCCGAACATGTCCGGCAGCTCCACGCCCACGTGGATGCGACGCGGCCGGTCCATCACGTCTTCCACGGCCTCCGCCGCGTTGGCGAGGATCTCCACCAGCACCTGCTCCAGCTGGCGGCGGTTGAACACGACGGCGATGGGGTCCTCCGGCAGCACCACCGTCACTTCGGCGGCGCCCAGACGGCCGTTGCCCCGCACCCGCTCCACCACCCCGGGAACCAGCTCCCGCAGGTCGAAGCGCTGGATGTCCTTGGGGTTGGTGGGGCCCAGTGAGAGCAGGTGCTGGCCGTACAGCCGCATCTGCTCGCCGGCGACACCCAGCTTCTTGAGCTCCTCCACGTCCGGCGGCAGGCCCTGCATCGCGCGCTCGCGCACGTGTCCCAGCGCCCGCTGGAGGCCCTCGCCGATGTGACCCAGGTTCTGCGCGACATCCGCCGCCAGCGTGCCCACGCGCGCCAGTCGCTCCATCTCCACCCAGCGGGTGCGTGGATCCAACAGCTCCTCGGCCCGCTGCCCACCGCGGTCGCGGTGCGCCTTGAGCTCCAGCAGCGTGTGCACGCGGACCTTCAGCTCCAGCGGATCCAACGGCTCCGTGGTCAGCAGATCATCCACTCCGGCTTCCAGCACCTGTCGCCGCGTCTGGCGGTCCGCCCTGCGGGTCAGCATCAGCACCGGCACAGACAGCGCACCCAGCTCCGCCTGGAGCCGTCGGTACGCCGCCAGCCCATCCGTCCCCGGACGCTCCACGTCCAGCAGCACCAGGTCCGCGGCCTGTCGGGCCCCGCTCCCACGCGCTGGCAGGACGTCGTAGCCCGCGGGGGCCAGGATGGAGCACAGCCGCTCCATGCCTTCTGACTCCACGTCCACCGCCAAAACGCGGGGTCTGTACGTCTCGGTCGTTCCCGTCGTATCCAGCATCACCCACCCCCGCCGTGTTGACCGGACCGACCGGGCCCGGGTTTCACAAGGAGTCCCTCCGGACCTTGCGACAGATTGGATGAAGCCTCCCCCCCGGTGGCCTGATTCCAATCCGGCGCGGCCCGACCTGACCTCATTATGCGAGGCGCGTGCCGTCGTGATTTCCGACGCCCCGTGTCTCAATCCCGGAGAAACCCGGAGTTCCATCCAATAACGGCAGGGGGTTGGAGTGTCGTCTTTCTCCATCATCCGAAGGAGAGGACGTTGGCCACCAGACACCTGGGGGTCACTCCTGACCAGGAATCATTCCATACCCGGGTACGGAATGACTCGCACTGGTTTGGTGACCTCAGCGGGACTCCTGCTCGTATGGGACGCCGAGTGAGGCAGGGGTGCTGTTGCGCTGGCCCTGGAAGGCGAGGACCAGGAGGGTGAGGAGGTAGGGCAGCGCGAGCAGGACGCCCTGGGGGACGACGTCCAGGAGGCCCGGGGCGCTGGAGGCGAGGCCGATTCGCAGCGCGTTGCCGAAGGCGAAGAAGGCCGCGGCGAAGAAGGCGCCCAGGGGTGTCCAGCGGCCGAACACCATGGCGGCCAGGGCCATGAAGCCCAGGCCCGCGGGCGTGTGCTGCTCGAAGCGGTCCAGCACGGTGGTGGAGAGCACGGCGCCACCCAGGCCCGCGAGCAGTCCACCGCCCAGCACCGCGCCCCACCTCAAAGCAGGAACGGAAAGTCCCAGGGTGGCCACCGCGTGGGGCTTGTCGCCCACGGCGCGCAGGCGGAGTCCCAGGGGCGTGCGAGTCAACATCCCCTGGAGCAGCAGCGGCAACAACAGCGCCAGGTACGTGGGCGCGGCGTGGCCGGAGAGCGCGCCCAGCACGGGCACCGAGGCGAGCTCGGGCCAGTTCCAGGGGGCGAGCTGTTGGATGGGGGGCGTCCCGTTGGGCCCGAAGTGCGTCTCGAGCAGGAAGGTGCCGCCCGCCAGGGCCACGAGGTTGAGGGCGATGCCGGACACCACCTGGTCCGAGCGCCAGCGGATGCACAGGTAGCCGTGCACCGCCGCCAGCGTCGCGCCCGCGAGCATGCCCACGCCCACGGCCAGCGGCGTGGGCATGACGAGCGCTGCCACCGCGGCGCAGAAGGCGCCCACGCGCATCATCCCCTCCACGCCCACGGCGACGACGCCCGCGCGCTCGGAGAGCACCGCGCCCAGGGCGGCGAAGACGAGCGCGGGGGCCGCGTCCAGCGTGGCGAACAGGAGCCGGTGGATGATTTCAAGCATGGGGCACCTGCGCGGCCGGAGCAGGCGGCGCGGCCGTGGCGACTGTCGGGGTGCTTCGACGGCGCAGCGCCGCCAGCCAGATGAGGCGTCCGGCCACGAAGAGCAGCGCGAGGCCCTGGATGAGCTCGGGGAAGCTCTTGTGCACATCGAGCAGTTGCATGCGCGTGCCACCCGCTCGCAGAACACCGAAGAAGAGGGCCGCTGCGCCCACGCCCAGCGGATGGTTGTTGCCGATGAGGGCGATGGCGATGCCGTCGAAGCCGTAGGGCGCGCCCAGCGTGCCCGGATAGCGGCCCTCGGTGCCCAGCACGAGCACCGCGCCAGCGAGTCCCGCCAGTGCTCCGGCCAGCGCCATGGCGAGCCCCGCGCGCCGCGCCACGGGGATGCCCGCGGCCCGCGCCGCCTCGTCACCCAGGCCCACCGCGCGCGTCTCGAAGCCGGAGCGGGTGCGCGCAAGCCACGCCCAGACCGTCACCGCCGCCACGACGGCGAGGATGAAGCCCAGGTTGAGGCGGGAGCTGTCACCCAGCAGTCGTGGAAGCTGCGAGGTGGGGTGGATCTCCGCCGTGCCGGAGATGGAGGCGCCGGCCTCGGCCACGCCGCGCAACGGCCCGACGACGAGCCAGTTGTCCACCAGCCGCACCGCCACCCAGTTGAGCATGATGGTGGAGATGACCTCGTGCACGCCGCGGTACAGCTTGAGCGCGCCGGCAATCCCCGCCCAGGCGGCCCCGGCCACCGCCGCGCCGAGGAGCGCGGCCGGGATGTGCAGGACGCCGGGCAGGGCCACGTGCGCGCCGACCACCGCGGCCGCGAGCGCTCCGAGCAGCATCTGTCCCTGCGCGCCGATGTTGAACAGGCCCACCTTGAAGGCCACCGCCACGGACAGGCCGGTGAGGGTGAGCAGCGCCGCCTTCATCGCCGCTTCGCCCAGGGGCCGGGTGAGGACGGTGACGGCGGCGCCCTCGAGGAACCGGGGCCAGTCGCCAATGCCGCCCCAGAGCATCTCGAGATAGGCCGCCGTCGCGACCGCCGTGCCGTCCGTGTCCCGGGTGAGGGCGATGAGCTGCCAGCACACCACCAGCGACAACAGCACCGACAGCACCGAGGGCAGGGCCTGCCGTGTCCGCTCACCCATGGGCCTGCTCCGCTCCCAGCATGCGACGTCCCATCTCCCGCTCGTCGTACTCGGCCCGGGTGAACTGGCCCGTCACGCGGCCCTCGAAGAGCACATAGACGCGGTCCGCCAGGGCCAGCACTTCTTCCAGGTCCAGTGACACCAGCACCACTCCCGTCCCCTGGGCCCGCGCCTCGCGCAGCCGCGCATGCACCTGCGCCACCGCGCCGATGTCCAGGCCTCGCGTGGGCTGCACCACCACGAGCAGGCGCGGCCGGGCATCCAGCTCCCGCGCCACGACGACCTTCTGCTGGTTGCCGCCCGACAGGGCCTGCAGGGGCAGGGTCGGCTCGGGCGGGCGCACGTCGTACGCGGCCAGGAGCGTCTGGGCCCGCTCGCGGCGTCCGGCGAAATCAATCCACAGGCCCCGCGCGAAGGGCGGCCCCGTGTGGCGCCCCAGGGCGATGTTCTCCTCCACGCTGAGGGCCTTCACCACCGCGCGGCGCAGCCGGTCCTCGGGCACATGGCCCACGCCGCGCGCTCGCGCCTGGGCGGGCGTGAGCCCCGTCAGCGCTCCTCCGAGCAGCGTGCCGCCACCCGCGGTCAGTGGACGCAGGCCGGTGAGCACTTCGGCCAGCTCGCGTTGTCCGTTGCCGTCCACGCCGGCGATGCCGACGATTTCTCCCTCGCGCACCGTCATGTCCACGCCGCGCAGCGCGGGGCACCCGTTGTCGCCTCGTGCCTGGAGTCCCGTTGCCTCCAGCAGGACGTCGCCGGGCTTCTCACCGCCGCCTGGCGCGGGCCTTCCGTCGTCCCCTCGCACCGGGAGCCCCACCGCTTCCATCAGGGCGTCGCTGGGGAGCTTCTCACCCGAGGCCGCGTGGCCCGTCACGGCGCGCTGGCTCTCTCCCACCATGAGGGCGGCCAGGGCCGTCGCCGAGGTCTCCGAGGGCCTCACCTCCGCCACCAGTCGGCCGCGCCGCATGACGGCGATGCGGTCCGCCACTCCGAGCACTTCCTTCAGCTTGTGGCTGATGAGCACCACGGTGCGCCCCTGCGCGACGAGGCCGCGCATGACGCGGGCCAGTTCGTCGGCTTCCTGGGGGGTGAGGACGGCGGTGGGCTCGTCGAGGATGAGCACCTGGGCGCCCCGGTGCAGCGCCTTGACGATTTCCACCTTCTGCTGCGAGCCCACCGTGAGCGTGTCCACGCGGGCGCGCGGGTCCAACACGAAGCCGAAGCGCTCGCAGGTGGCGGCGACCTCCCTGACGGCGCGCTCCCAGTCGAACAGCCCCCGGCGGGTGGGCTCGCGGCCGAGCACCACGTTCTCCGCCACCGTCAGCGTGGGCACGAGCATGAAGTGCTGGTGCACCATGCCGATACCCAGGGCAATCGCGTCCCGAGGGCTCTTGAGGCGCACGGACCTGCCGTCCACGGACACCTCGCCCGAGTCCGGATGGTAGAGCCCATAGAGGACGTTCATCAGGCTGGACTTGCCCGCGCCGTTCTCTCCCACCACCGCGAGCAGCTCGCCCGCGCCGATATCGAGGGACACGTCATCCAGCGCCGTGACGGCGCCGAAGCGCTTCTGGATATGTCGAAGGGAAATCAGGGCGCGGCGGCCTGGAAGGTGGCGAGGTCCGCCGGGACGGAAGGCACCTGGAGCTGTCCGGAGACGACGCGCTGGCGCAGCGCCTCCACCTTCTGGAGCGCCTCCGCCTTGCCCGGGAAGTCCACCCGGACCTCGGCCATGGCCACGCCGTTTTCCTTGAGCCCCAGCACCTGCTCGGTGGCGGTGAACTTGCCGTCCACCAGGTCCTTGGCGGCCTGGTACACGACCAGGTCCGTGTGCTTCAGCATGGAGGTCAGGATGGCCTCCGGCGCCACGTGCGACTGGTCCGAGTCCACGCCGATGGCGTACACGCTCTTGCCGGCCGCGCGCGCCTCCTTCACCGCCTGGATGACGCCGATGCCGTCCGAGCCCGCCGCGTGGAAGATGACGTCCGCGCCCTTGGCGATGAGGTCCTGCGCCACCTGCTTGCCCGCGGCCATGTCGTTGAAGCTGCCGGTGTAGACGGACATCAGGGTCTGGGCCGCCTCGGGCTTCGTCGTCTTCACGCCGGCGCGATAGCCGACCTCGAAGCGCTGGATGAGGGGCACCTCGATGCCGCCCACGAAGCCCACCTTGTTCGTCTTCGTCACCAGCCCCGCCAGCGCGCCGACGAGGAAGCTGCCCTCGTGCTCCTTGAAGAGGACGGTGCGCACGTTAGGCAGCCGCAGCGTCTTGCCCTGGGCATCCAGCACCTGGCTGTCGATGAGCAGGAAGCGGGCCTGGGGGTTCTCCTGGGCGGAGCTGCGCACGGCGTTGGCCAGCAGGTAGCCGTTGCCGATGGTGAGCTGGGCGCCCCGGTCCACGAGCAGCTGGAGGTTGGGGACGTAGTCCTCCTGGGCCTTGCTCTGGAGGACGACGGGCTGGATGGGCAGGGGCTGGAGGGTGGACGCGATGGAGGCCAGGTGGCCGGGCAGGGACTTGCGCACGTCGTCGGGCGTGGCGTCCACGTACTTGCCGCCCTCGTAGCGCTTGCCGGCGGCCCACAGCTCCAGGCCGCGCAGGGCGGCGTCGTTGAACGAGTGGTCACCCCGGCCGCCCACGTCGATGACGAGGCCCACGGGAAGCGGCTTCTTCGCCTCCTGCTGAGCGGAGGTGGGGGCCGAAGCGCCGGAGGGGGGCGTCTCTTCCTTCTGCTTGGAACAGGCGCAGAGGAGCGCCGTGAGGGCGAGGACCTGAAGGCGAAGCGTCATGGCTGGCTATCTACCAGATGCGGAGGCGCCTTTCGCGGAAGTGCATGGGGGCCCGGGTTCCTGGTATGGGCAGTCCCCGTGCAACCCTACGAGCTCATCAAGTCGAAGCGGGATGGGGGCCGGCTGGAGCCGGCTGACATCCGCGCGTTCATCCAGGCGTATACGGCGGGAACGGTGGCGGACTATCAGATGGCGGCCATGTGCATGGCCGTCTTCTTCCGGGGGCTGGACTCCCGAGAGCTGGGCGCCTGGGCGCGCGCCATGCTGGAGTCGGGCGAGGTGTTGGACCTGTCCGACACCCCGGCCGTGAAGGTGGACAAGCATTCGACGGGCGGAGTGGGGGACAAGGTGTCGCTCAGCCTGGCGCCCCTGGCGGCGGCGTGCGGGGTGCCGGTGCCCATGATTTCGGGCCGGGGCCTGGGCCACACGGGCGGGACGCTGGACAAGCTGGAGTCCATCCCCGGCTTCAACGTGAATCTGTCGACGTCCGAGTACCGCCGGCTGGTGCGCGAGGTGGGCTGCTGCCTGATTGGCCAGACGGCGCAGGTGGCGCCCGCGGACAAGAAGCTCTACGCGCTGCGTGATGTGACGGCGACGGTGGACTGCATCCCGCTGATTGCGTCCTCCATCATGAGCAAGAAGCTGGCGGAGGGCATCGACGCGCTGGTGCTGGACGTCAAGGTCGGCAGCGGCGCGTTCATGAAGCGCGACGAGGATGCCCGCACGCTGGCCCGGACGATGATTGGCCTGGGCGCGGAGATGGGGCGCAAGGTCGTCGCGCTGCTGACGGACATGGACCAGCCGCTCGGGCGCAAGGTCGGCAACGCCCTGGAGGTGATGGAGGCGGTGGACATGCTCCGTGGCGAGGCCCCGGACGACTACACCGAAATCACCTACGCGCTGACGGCGGAGATGCTGGTGCTCGGCAAGAAGGCCGCCACCGTGGACGAGGCGCGCGAGAAGCTGCGCAAGTCCGTGGCGGATGGCAGCGCGCTGCGCAAGCTGAAGGAAATCGTCCTGTCGCAGGGCGGAGACCCGCGCTCCATCGACGACTACTCGCTCCTGCCCCAGGCGCGCTCCACGGTGGACGTGGTGGCGCCCCGTGGAGGGTATGTGACGGGCATCGACACGGAGGGCGTGGGCCTCGCGGGCGTGGCGCTCGGCGCGGGCCGTCAGCGGGTGGACAGCAAGATAGACCCCGCCGTGGGCTTCACCCTCTTGAAGAAGACGGGCGAGGCCGTGGTGAAGGGCGAGCCCGTGGTCCGCGTTCACTACAACGACGAAGCTCCGGTGGAGGGCGTGAAGGCCCGTCTGCTGGCGGCCTACCACTTCGGCGATGCCGCCCCCGCCCCCCGTCCGCTGGTGCGCGAGCGGGTGGAGTAGGGCGGCTCGGACCTCGAGCCCGCGCGGCTCGGGGTCCGGTGCCTGGCCCCTCGTGACGGTGATGGCCCGTGCGCCTACGCGCCGTGGCCGCCGTCGACGTTGAGCACGGTGCCCGTGATGTACGTGGCACCCGGGCCCGCGAGGAACACGATGCTGTCGGCGACCTCCTCGGGGCGGCCGAAGCGGCCCAGGGCGATGGCCGCGTTGATGGCGGGCTTCATCGGCTCCAGGCCGGAGGACATGTCCGTGTCCGTGAAGCCCGGCTGCACCACGTTGACGGTGATGCCCTTGGGGCCCAGGTCTCTCGCCACGCCCTTGGTGTAGCCGACCACCGCCGCCTTCGTCGCCGTGTAGTCCGCCATGCCGGCCATGCCCACGCGCCCGGTGATGCTGGAGCCCACGGTGATGATGCGCCCGCCCTGGCCCATCACCTTGACCGCCTCGCGGATGGCCGCGATGACCCCGTGGACGTTGATGTTCTGCTGTCGCTCGAACGCCACCGCATCGCTTTCCGGGCTGTCGACCGCTCCTGGCGTGGCCACTCCCGCGTTGTTCACGAGGATGTCCAGCCGACCGAAGCGCTGCGTAACCGCCTGGACCAGCTTCGCTGCCTCCGCCGGTACCCCCTGGTCGGACTGGAAGGCCGCCGCCCGGACGCCTTGGGACTCCAACTCCCTCACGAGCGCTTGGGCCTTCTCCGCCGAGGCGACGTAGCTGATGGCTACATCCGCCCCTTCTTGCGCGAGCGCCCGCGCCGTCGCCGCGCCAATCCCCCGAGAACCCCCCGTCACCAGCGCCACCTTGCCTGCGAGCTTCTTGGCCATGTTCGTCATTCCTTCCAGGTTGTGTACTTATCGGTACTGAATTGGACACACCCAGGCGCGCTTCGCGCGGTTCCACACGCGCCCGGGCGCGGGATGTGTACCGATTGGTATAGATGTAGAGTCCTGGCCCGGAGCCGTCAAGGGGATTAGTATCGAACGGTATGAAACCGAAGACGGCAGCCGCCCAGGTGGGGCGTCCCCGGGGTTTCGACGTGGATGAGGCGTTGGACCGTGCGCTGCGCCTGTTCTGGCGGCAGGGGTACGAGGGCACCTCGCTGTCGGACCTGACGGAGCATCTGGCCATCAACCGGCCCAGCCTGTACGCGGCGTTCGGCAACAAGGAGTCGCTGTTCCGCAAGGCGTTGGACCGCTACGTCGAGCGCCATCTGGTCCTCTATCGGGACGCGTTCGCGAGGCCCACGGCCCGCGCCGCCGTCGAGCACCTGCTGCTCGGGCTGGCGGACGCGCAGACGCTGCCCCGGGAGCCCAAGGGCTGCATCACCGTGCAGGGCGCGCTGGTGAGCGGCGCGGATGCCGCCCCCATCCAGGGGGAGCTGGCGGCGAGGCGCGCGGCGGGAGAGCAGGCCCTTCGCGAGCGAATCGAGCAGGGGCAGCGCGAGGGGGACGTTCCGGCGCACGTCGACTGCGCGGACCTGGCGCGCTACTTCACCACCGTCTCGCAGGGCATGGCCGTCCAGGCCGCCACGGGAGCCAGTCGCGAGGACCTGCGGCGCGTGGCCCGGACCTCCCTGCTCGCGTGGCCGCCCGCCTGAGGAAGTTCGCCGTCCCCTCCGGTGGTCGAGGAGGCTTCGCTCGGTCCTTCACGTCGGCCCCGGAACGCGGCATCTTTCTGGCCCCAACGGCGGCAGGGACGCATGAACACGGGCGAAGCGCTGTATCTCCATCCAGGAGTGAAGGTCCGGCCCTGCGAGTGGGGCTTCGGCGTCTTCACCGATGAGTTCATCAAGGCGGGCGAACTCATCGAGGAGTGTCGCTACCTCAAGATGCTGCAGAAGCACACACGGCATCCGCCACTCGACGACTACGTCTTCCAGATTCGCTGGGGCGAGCGCGAACAGCAGCCCGCGGGGGACTGGGTCGCCCTCGTGCTGGGCTACGGCATGCTCTACAACCATGCCAAGGAGCCCACCGCCGCGTACTACCGCGCGGTGGACCGCGACATCTTCACCTTCTACGCCCTGAGGGACATCCACCCCGGCGAGCAGATCTTCATCAGTTACGGCGAGGAGTGGTGGGACACCCGGAACGAGGATGTCCCCCCTTGAGCCCTCGGGGTGCGTTCCGGGGGCCTTGAGCGGGCCCTGGGGGCCGCCGGGTTCGACGCAGGGCGCAAAGAGGGGGCACTCCTGGTACAGGACATTCCTGGGGGAACCCACGTGGGGGATGAAATTCGGCGCCTCCCTGGCGGGTGGGCAAGCGTATGATGGGTGGCGGATGGTGCTTCATGGACACGTGACGCAGGCGGCCGTGGCCGTTCGCCGGGGGACCTGGAAGGGGGAGCCGAGGGTGGGCTTCGACCTCCCAGAGGACGCCCTGCCGGCCGGGCCCGGTGAGCCGCGCGCGTGGCCCCGGGGGCGGGCCACCTCCAAGGGGCTTCCGGCGGTGGTACGGGCATGAGCGGCAGGACTGGAACGGCGATGGCCGAGAGGAACAACTCGATGAGCGACAAGGCCGAGGACCGGCGCGACTCCCCCCGGATTCCCATGCGCCTGAAGGTGCGCCGGGCGGGCAGCTCGGCGGACTTCGAGGCACGGGATGGGGACCTGTCCCTGGGCGGCTGCGCCTGGAATGGCCCCGGACTGGAGGCGGGCGCGCAGGTGGAGGTGCGCTTCACGCTGCCCATCCTTCCCGACGAAGTGGAGGCGAAGGGCGAAGTGCTCCACGTGACGGATGGCCCGCAGGGCCCCGCCGCGCACGTGCGCTTCGTGGACCTGCCGGTGGAGGCGGAGCTGGCCATCGCCCGCCACCTGGACGACATGCGGCTCGCGGGCGAACCTCGCTGAGGCCCACCCCGTCACCTAGGAAGGCGGCGACATGGCGGATGAGATTCCCTGGGAGCGGCTGTTCGAAGAGGCCACCCGGGTGCGCGAGCGGGCGCACGTGCCGTACTCCCGCTTCCCGGTAGGGGCCGCCGTCCTGTACGCGGACGGCTCCGTGATGTCCGGCTGCAACGTGGAGAACGCCACCTACGGGCTGACGGTCTGCGCCGAGCGCAATGCGTTCGCCGCGGGCGTGGCGCAGGGCCGCTCCCAGCCGGTGGCGGTGGCGGTCGTCGCGAACACGGCCACGCCTGTCCCGCCGTGCGGCATGTGCCGGCAGGTGATGGCCGAGTTCGGCACGCCGCAAATGCAGGTGCGCAGCCGCACCCCTCGAGGGGACGAGATGCGCTACTCCCTGGGCGAGCTGCTGCCGCACGCCTTCACCAAGGACTTCCTCTAAGAGAGCCTGAGCACCCGTGGATCTGCTTCTGACCGGCGGCACCGTGGTGACGATGAACCGCGAGCGAGAGGTGCTCGTGGGCGCTGATGTGCTCGTCCAGGACGGGCGCATCGCGAAGGTGGGACGGGGCCTGAAGGCCCGTGGAACGCGGCGCGTGGTGGACGTGGCGGGGAAGGTGGTGTTGCCGGGCCTCATCCATGGCCACCTACACGCCTGCCAGACGCTGTTCCGGGGCCGCGCGGATGGGATGGAGCTGCTCGACTGGCTTCGCGAGCGCATCTGGCCCTTCGAGGCGTCCCACGATGCGGCCTCCATGCGCGCGTCGGCGGACCTGACCTTCGCGGAGTTGATCCGCTCGGGCTCCACGGCCGCGCTCGACATGGGCAGCGTGCATCACTACGACGCGGTCTTCGAGTCCGCGCGGGACTCCGGCTTCCGGCTGGTGGGTGGCAAGGCGATGATGGACGCGGGCGCCAACGTGCCCGACGGCCTGCGCGAATCCACCGCGGAGTCGCTGGCCCACAGTCTGGCGCTGTTGGAGCGCTGGCACGGCACGCACGACGGGCGGCTGCGCTACGCCTTCGCGCCCCGCTTCGTGTTGTCCTGCACGCCGGAGCTGATGCGTGAGGTGGCGAAGCTGTCGCGCGAGCACAACGTGCGCATCCACACCCACGCCAGCGAGAACGCGAAGGAGACGGACGCGGTGCGCCAGTACTCGGGCGGCCGGGACAACGTCGACTTCTTCCACACGCTGGGGCTGACGGGGCGGCACGTGACGCTGGCCCACTGCGTGTGGTTGTCCGCGGAGGAGCAGGAAATCATCCGTGAGACGCACACCGTGGTGTGCCACTGCCCCGGCTCCAACCTCAAGCTCGCCTCGGGCATCGCCAAGGTGCCGGAGCTGCTGGAGGCCGGCGTGACGGTGGCGCTGGGCTCGGATGGCGCGCCCTGCAACAACACGCTCGACATCTTCCACGAGATGCGGCTCGCGGCGGTGCTGCACAACCCTCGCGTGGGGCCTCGCGCGATGATGCCCCTGCGCGTCCTGGAGATGGCCACGCTGAACGGCGCCCGGGCGCTGGGGCTGGAGGACGAGGTGGGTTCGCTCGAGCAGGGCAAGCGCGCCGACATCACCGTGGTGGATGTGAGCGGCCTGCACTGCGGTCCCTCGGCCGAGGACATCCTGGCCCCGCTGGTGCACTCCGCGCGCGGCAGCGACGTGACGCACGTCTTCATCGACGGCAAGCCAGTGTTGAAGGACGGCGTGCTGACCACGCTGGACGCGTCGTCGGTGATGGCCAGCGCGAAGTCCAACGTCGAGCGCATCCTCCGCCGCCGGCAGCGCGCCCGAGGCTCAGGCGGTCGGTAGCCGCAGCACGAAGGACGTGGGCCAGTCCGGGGTGTCCTCCACGGAGAGCGTTCCTCCGTGGGCCTCCGCGGCCAGTCGGGAGAAGTACAGCCCCAGGCCGTAGCCCCGGCGGTTGTCTCGCTCCTGGTCGCCCTGCACGTACTTGTCGAAGAGTCGCGCGCGCAGCTCGCCTGGAATCGGCGGGCCGTCGTTGCGCACCGCAAGCCAGGCGCCCTGGGCGTCGGTGCCGCCCTCCAGCCGCACGCGGCCACCCGTGGGCGCGTAGCGCAGGGCATTGGTGGCCAGGTTCTCCACCACGCGGACGAGCAGCTCCGGGTCTCCGTTCAGTGCCAGCGTTCGGGGCGCGACGACGTCCAGGGTGAGCTTGCGGGCGCGGGCCACGTTCTCCAGCGAGCGGCGCACGTCCTCGAGCAGGCGGCCCATGTCGAGCGGCACCTTGCGGGGCTCCAGCCGGCCCTGCTCCAGCCGGGGCACGTCCATCATGTCGGTGATCATCCGGTCCAGGCGCGCGGTGACGGCCAGGCCCGTGCGCGCGGACTCGTGGAGGTGGCCCTGGGGGAGCTCCTGCTCCATCCAGGCCAGCGTCATGGTCAGCGCCGACAGGGGCGAGCGCAGGTCATGGACGAGGAACTGCGTCAGCAGCTCCTTGTCGTGCTGGAGCGCCCGGAGCTCGTCGTTCTTCGCGTGCTCCTCGTCGAGCATCCTGGCGATGATGCGCCGGGCCTCCTCGACCTCCTGGAACCGGCGGGCCTCCAGGGCGCTGTCCACTTCCGCGCGGGTGAGGGCCACCGCGAGCACGCGCACCCTCCCGGTGCCGTAGTGCTTCACCGCCGCGACCATCATCAGGGTGACGACGGCGATGACCACCGCGCCCCAGCCGACGCCCGCCTCGCGCATCAGCGCCGCCTGGGCCACCGACGACAGCGCGGCCGTGCCGTAGACGACGGTGGGGCGCAGGGCGAGCCCGCTGAGCGTCACGACGAGGGCGAAGAGGCCCAGGCTGAAGCCCGCCACCCCGGCCGGAAAGGGCGAGATGGGGAGGGCCAGGTGTTGCAGGCCATAGACGAGGGCGACGTCCACGGGGGACTGGACGATGCCCAGCCAGCTGGCCTCGGGGCGGTTGCGCACGACGAAGAGCACTGTCGCCACGCCCACATAGGGCACCAGCAGGAGCGGGTAGGGGCTCCAGTCCTCGCCGCCGGTCAGCCACAGCGTGGTGGTGAGAATCAGGAAGAGCGTCGCGCCGACGAGCCGCACCGCCGCGCCCGTGCCCAGCACGCTTCGTCGCTGGGCGTCCACGGCGCGCGCCAGCGAGTCATCGAAGGAGGAGTGGGTCCAACCCAACGCACTGTCCACTGGGGCAGGGTTTTCCCCGCTTCCCGGCGCCGGGGCAAGTCCCCCACTTGGGGGAGGCCGCCAGGGGACGGCTCGCGGGCCCTCACTGGCGGCGTGCGAGCAGGGAGGCGCGATGGGACTTGTGGGTGGTGGGCAATCGCCTTAGGTGAGTTCGCGTAGCACTGATCAGAGGGGTGGATGCGGCTGCTTGCTCCCCCCTGAGTTCGTGTAAGGTGGCTGGAAGTAGGTCTGGACGGAGGTAGACCGGCGATATGTGGGACAGACTCAAGAGGGCGTTGCGCAGCTTCGCGGGCTTCTTCGTCTCCTCCATCGAGGATCCGGAGCTCATCCTCGAGCAGAACATCCGTGACCTGAACGACCAGGTCCCGAAGATGAATGAGTCCATCGCCATGGTCCGGGCGAATGTGACGCTGCTGGAGAAGGAGAACACCAAGTACAAGGACGACGTGCGCGGGCTGACGGCCAAGGTGAAGGCCGCCATCCAGGCCGGTCGCGACGACCTGGCGGCGCAGTACGCGACGAAGCTCCAGGTGGAGAAGGAAGCGCTGGCGCGCAACGAGGCGCAGCTGGAGACGGCGCGGCTGGCGTACGAGAAGGCGCTGAACGTCAAGAAGGCGTTCATGCGGGAGAAGGACAAGAAGACGGCGGAGGCCATGACGGCCATTCGCGACGCGCGACGCGCCAAGTGGCAGGCCAAGGTGGCCGACACGATGGAGTCCTTCACCGTCGCCGGCATCGACTCGACGCACGACGAGATGCTGCGCAAGGTGGAGGAGCGGACCGCCGTGAACGAGGCGCGCATGCAGATGGCGCTCGAGTCGGTGGACCACCAGTCCGCGCAGATTGAGGAAGAGGCCGAGAAGATCCAGGCCAACGAGCTGGTGAAGCAGTTCAAGATGGAGATGGGGCTGATGGAGAGCCCCGCCCCGGTGTCTGACGTGAGTGGACAGACGGGGAAGACCATCGGCAAGAAGGTCGGGGTCGAGTAGGCCCCGGCGGTCGGCATCATGATGAAGGGAAGAGACCTGGGAACTGACGGATGAAGCTCCACCGTGGGCCAGGTCTCTTTCTCTTCCTGTTCCTGTGCGCGTTGGGCGCGGGCTGGGTGCTCGCATCCCGCATGGGATATCTGGACACCCTCCAAGCGCGCTTCTTTCCCTCCGTGCGCGAGGCGATCCGCCTGTCTCCCGGAGACTTTCCCGCGGGCGTGTCGGCGCCGGTGGCGGACGTGGCGTCCGTGCCGCTGCGGCCGGTGCTCATCGGTTTCACGCCGCGCGGCTCGGCGGCGGGGCTGCTCGTGGCGGCCGGTGGGGCGACGACGCTGGACAACCCCGCGCCCCCTCCGAACGCGGCGCAGGGCTTCCTGAAGACGGCCTATGCGCTGGACGCGCGGGCGGTGCTCTTCGGCCGAGAGGAGGAGCTGCGGCAGGCCCTGGCCATTGGCGCGGAGAATGGCGGCGTGGACATGGCCATGCTGTCGGTGGACCGGCTGGCGTCGTGGGCCCCGGGCCTGCGGGACGCGGCGCCGAGGACGATATTGCTGGCGGGACGAAGCCGGGGGCAGGAGGCGCTCGCGGCGGTGGGCGTGACGGACCTGGCGAGCCTGCGAGGCAAACGCGTGGGCGTCTATCCGTTCAGCTCCACGCACTACTTCGCGCTGTGGGTGCTGGCGCGAGCGGGGCTGCGGACGACGGACGTGCGCTGGGTGGACCTGCCCTCCACGCTGGATGCCGGGCGAGCGCTGCGCGAGGGCCGCGCGGACGCGGTGGTGGGGCTGTGGGGCGACGTGGAGCTGGCGGCGAAGGACCGGGGCGGCGCGGTGCTCGCGACGACGGCGGATGCGCCGCACCTGGTGGCGACGGTGCTGGTGGCGCGGGGGGATTTCGCGGCGCGCTATCCGGACGCGGTGAGGCGGGTGCTGCGCGGGATGCTGGACGCGGGGCAGAGCGTGCTGAAGGACCCGACGGCGGGGGCTCGGATGCTGGGTGAGGTGGCGCCGTACCTGGGTGACCCGATTGAGGCCATCCGCAGCGCGCCGCCCGCGACACTGGCGGACAATCGAGCGTTCTTCGGCCTTTCCGGCGAGGCGCCGGTCACCTATGACGAGCTGTACCAGAGCGCCGCCGCGCTCTTCCAGAAGCTCAAGCAGGGACCCCAGGTGCCACTCGCGGAGGATACGAGGGACCTGGGAGCGTTGAAGTACGTGTCGGAGGCGCGCGGTCCCTGAGGCAAGTCGACCGGGCGCCGGGAAGGGGAGGTCGGACGTGGCGAAGAAGTCGCCGAACTACATCAAGGCCGCATTCATGCTGCCGGCCAACCTGGTGGGGTTGGGCACGGCGGCCGCTTCGGCGGCGCTGACGGGCGAGCCGTTGCCCGCCTTGCTGGCGCTCGGGCTGGAGGGGCTGTACCTGGGCCTCTTCTCGTCCATGCCGCGCTTCCAGCGGGCCATCCGCTCGCGGGAGCCCACGGACCCGGAGGCCGCGCGCAAGGCGGTGGACTCGCTGCTGGCGGACCTGGCGCCGTCGCAGCGCGAGCACTACCAGCAGCTCGTTGGCCTCAAGGAAAAGATTCTCGCCAACTACCGCAAGCTGCCGGGCGGCAAGGTGCTGGAGTCCGACAGCGAGCCGCGCCTGGACGCACTGCTGACGTCGTTCCTGCGGCTCATCTCCACGCTGAACCAGTACCGCTCGTACCTCAACAGCTCCGACCGGGGACACCTGGAGAAGGACGTGCGGGAGCTGGAAGAGGACGTGGCGCGCGAGACGAATCCCCGGCTGAAGGACGTGAAGCAGAACCGGGTGGATATTCTTCGCAAGCGGCTGGCGCGCTTCGAACAGGCGAGCGAGAGCCGGGAAGTGGTCAGCCACCAGCTCGCTGGCATCGAAGACATGATGCGGCTGACGCACGAGCAGTCGATCGCCATCCGGGACCCGGAGGTCGTCAACCGGCAGCTCACCATGCTGAGCGCGGAGGCCGAGGCCACCGACGAATCCGTGCGGCAGATGGAGCAGTTCCTGGAGTTCACCGAGGAGACTCGCGGCCCGCTGCCGCATGGCTCGCGGGTGCGCTGACGCGTCGTCGCGGAGCTTCGCCTGGGTTGCGCATCATGGGGGCTTCTCGTCCCTTCCTCTGTCTCGCGGAGGAAGGGGCTTCTTCCAGAACGCAATGACTCCGCGGGGGCCCTCCGTCATGAGGATGCCGACGGTCACTGCCCCCATGAGAAGTCCCTGGCAGGCGTAGATGCCCAGCCCTCCGCCGACGAAGAGGCCCACGAGGCTGACGGCGGGATGGATACGCCACCCGAAGACGGCTCCGACGACGGCGCCCGCGAGGGCACTCAGAACCGCCAGCATCTCGATGAGCGTCATGGGACTCCTCGGCGAATGGGCATCGCTCGTGTTTCAATCGCCGTGCCCTCGCGCCCCGTGACGGGTCACGTTGGAGTGGCCCTCGGGACTCCGTCAGATTGGCAATCTGGCGGCATGGCTTGCTGTCGCATTGACGTCGCGGGTTGCTGGTGGGGCCTCCCCTCCGAAGCCTCTGTGGCGGGCATCGAGTCTCGTGGAAGTTGCCTGCCCATCATCCGGGTCCCTTGGCAGGGAGGCGGACGTACGCCGCGCACAGGAATACATTGACTCTCCGCCCCAGCCGTCCTGTCCTGCCGTCATGTTCCGCCGAGCCTGGCTTCCGACCCTCCTCCTCGTGCTCGCCATCGCGGGCTGCTCACGCTGTGGCAAGGACGAGGGGCCCGTCGCCCCGACGGCCTCCGGCCCCGCGCGCTACCTGCCTCGCGATGCGCAAGCCTCCGTCGTCATCCACGACCTGGGAGCGCTCGGAGAGAAGCTGGCGCGCTTCCAGAACCTGAAGGTCGCCTCCTTCGCCGCCCAGCTCCAGAGCTTCTCCTCGGCGGAGGGCTATGTGAATGCGGTGATGCGGCAGGTGGGCGTCGACCTGCGCAGCCGTCAGGCCCTGGAGGCCGCGGGCCTTGCTCCCGAGCTGGGCGCTGGCGCGGCCTTCCTCGGTGACGGTCGCGCCATCTCCGTCGTGGGTGTCAGGGACGCGGAGAAGCTCGAGGCGACGTTCGCCGGCTTCGCGCGCACCCGACTTGGAGCCTCCGAGAAGAAGGAGGAGAGCGGCGTGGGCGGCAAGCTCGTCACCTTCAACCGCCCGGGCCACCCCGCCGCGGCGCTGGGCCTGCTCTTCATCAGCGGCGGGAAGTTCGCGCTCCTGGGCGCGGGGCCCTCCGTCGCGTCGCTGCGCCCCCTGGCCAGCCAGGCCGAGGAAAAGTCGCTCGCGAAGGAGCCCGTGCTGGCCGCTTCGCTCCAGCGCCTGCCGTCGAAGCGAGACTTCCACGTGTTCATCCCCGGCGGCGCGGGCCTGCTGCTCCCCGCGGGCACCGTGCAGGGGCTCACGCTCACCGGGCTCGTCGACGACCGTGCCGTCACCGTCCACGCGGACGCGCCGTGGCCGGACACGAAGGAGTCGCTGGCCGCGTTGGACCCGGTGAAGGACGCGGCGGACCTGCGCGGCTTCCTGCCTCCGGACAGCTTCTTCGTGGCGCGCTTCCGGGGCGACCCGTCCCAACTCGACGGTGTGTGGCCCTACCTCGTGGGCGACTACCTGACGCGCGCGGTGCAGAAGAGCGGGCTCGATGTGAAGGCGGAGGTGCTCGACAACTTCAAGCCGGGCACGGTGCTGGGCCTGTCGCTGTCGCCCAAGGTGCAGCTGGGCTCCGGCATGCCCGCGCTCGATTTGCGCCGCACCAACCCCTTCCGCTTCGTCAACCTGGTGGCCCTGTCGGAGCTGGAGGACGCCACGCGGACGCAGGCCCTCCTGGAGAAGCTGCCGCAGATCTCCAGCGACTTCGGCGCCAAGGTGGAGGCCTCCGACCTGAAGGGCCAGCGCGTGTACCTCACCTCGTATCGCGCGGGGGAGGGCGCCCACTTCGCGCTCGGGCCCAACGGCAAGTTGCTGGTCGCCTCGCCCCAGTCGCAGTTGGAGGCCTCGCTCACCGCCCTCGCGGCGAAGGCCGGCGAAGGGCCGCTGACCTCGGACCTGAAGGACGTGGGCCAGGACGCCGCGTTCAGCGCGGTGCTGGATTTGCGCCGGCTGGCGGACTCGGTGAAGAACCTCCCGTCTGAGGCGTGGGGCATTGGCGGCTTCGCCATCAAGGCCACCACCGTGCGCTGGCTGGAGGCCACCGATGACCTTCGCGCCGTGACGCTGTCCGTGTCTCGCAAGGAGCGCGCGCTCCAGGCGGAGATGTCCCTGCGCCTCACCCCCACCTCGCCGTCTTCCACCACGACCCAGCCGGCCACTCCGTGATTCACGCTCGAGACGTCACCAAGGAATATCTGGATGGAGATGGCACCCGGGTGCGGGTGCTCGACGGAATGACCCTGGACGTCGAAGCCGGGGACTTCGTCGCGGTGGTGGGCCCGTCCGGCAGCGGCAAATCCACGCTGCTGCACCTGTTGGGCGGCCTGGATGTCGACTACCGGGGCGAGGTGAAGGTGGGCGGAGTGACGCTCGGGGGCCTGAAGGACAAGGACCTGGCGCGCTTCCGCAACACGCACGTGGGCTTCGTCTTCCAGTCCTTCCACCTCATCCCCAACCTGTCGGCGCTGGAGAACGTACTGCTGCCCTCGTACTTCGGTCCGCGCACTCCCGACGCCGTCAAGCGCGCGGAAGCCCTGCTGGAGCGCGTGGGCCTGGGCGCGAAGAAGGACCGCGCCCCGGTGCGCCTGTCCGGGGGCGAGCGTCAGCGTGTGGCCATCGCCCGCGCCCTCTACGGCGGACCTCGGCTGCTCTTGTGTGACGAGCCCACAGGCAATCTGGATGCGACCACGGGCGACGGGGTCATTCAGCTCTTCCGTGAGCTGCACCGCGAGGGACTCACCGTGCTCGCCGTCACACACGAGGAACGGATGAGCGCGGCCGCGCGGCGGGTGTTGCGGCTCAAGGAGGGCAAGCTCGTGGAAGAGCCCGCACCGGAGCGCGCGGCCCTGGGAGGTGCTCCGTGAGACTGGACGCGCTGTCTCGACTGGTGCGACTGAGCCTCGCGCGCGAGCGCCGGGGGGCCTTCTTCTCCGCGTTCGGCGTGGCGATGGGCGTGGGCACGCTGGTGTTCTTCATCGGCCTGGGCCTGGGCGTGGGCCGCGTCATCCGCGAGAAGATCTTCCCCACCGACGCGCGACTGCTGGACGTGGTGCCCCCGGCGGTGTCGCTGGGCTCGCTGCTGGGGGGCGGCAAGCTGGACGCGGAGGCGGTGGAGCGCCTGCGCTCGCTGCCCGGCGTGGAGGCGGCGCATCGGAAGATGAGCGTGCGCGTGCCCGCGGTGACCCGCTACGACGGGGCCTTCTTCGGCACCAAGCTGCGCATGGGCATGGAGGTGCTGGCGGTGGGCGTGGAGCCGGCGCTCGTGAAGGGCGACGTGCAGATGGGCGAGTTCAAGGACCCGGGTGAAGGGCAGCCGATTCCGGCGCTCGTCTCCACGCGGCTCCTGGAGCTGTACAACAAGACGTTCGCCCCGGCGCGCAAGCTGCCGCAGCTCTCCGCGAGCATGCTTGTCGGCTTCGGCTTCCCGGTGGAGTTCAACCGCTCCTACGTGGCGGCGAACTCCGCGTCGGGACCCAGCCGCTCCGCGCAGACGCAGGTGGTGGGGGCGTCGGACCGGGCCATGTTCGCCGGCATCACCATTCCGCTGGAGACAGCGATGCGCATCAACCGCGAGGCGGGCGTGGACGCGGACACCTTCACGGGTGTCACGCTCGTCGCCACGGACCCGTCCAAGGTGCCCGCGCTGGTGGATGCGGTGAAGGCCATGGGCCTGGAGATCGACGACCAGGAGCGCCGCATGGCGGAGAACACGGGCGCGGCCGTCGCGCTCACGACCTCCGCGCTGGCGCTGCTGTCCATCCTCATCTGCATCCTGGCGGCGGTGAACATCGCCCACGCGCTGTCGGCCTCGGTGCGCGCGCGCGCCAAGGAGATTGGTGTGATGCAGGCGGTGGGGGCGTCGCGCTCGGACATCCGGGCCATCGTCCTGGCCGAGGCCGCCGTGGTGGGACTCGTGGGCGGGGCCATTGGCACCGCCGTGGCGCTGCTCACTTCCTTCGGCGTCAACCGCTTCGCCGCGGGCTACCTGCCCAACTTCCCGTACAAGCCCGACAGCTTCTTCTCCTTCCCCTGGCCGGTGGTGCTGGGTGGAGTGGTGCTGGGACTCCTGGCCGCGCTGGCCGGGGCCTACTTTCCCAGCCGCCGCGCCGCCGCCACCGACCCCGCACGGACACTCGCCGGATGAAGCTTCCCTCCCGAAAGACGCTGCTGGGCAATGTGCTCAGCCTGGCCGCCATCGCCTGGATCTACGGAGGGGACCTCGCGGACGCGCTGCGAGCTCGCACCGCGGATGTCTCGGCCCTCGTCGAGCTGCCCTCGCCCGTGCGCCCCGCGGTGGTGCTGGCGCTGGCCGCCCTGGCGACAGCCGTCGTTGTCCTGGGCGGACTGGCGCGGGGCAAGGTCGAGGACTTCAAGGGCTACCGGCTCCTGCCCATCCTCCTGGTCGGCGCGCTCTTCGCGGACCTGGTCCTGTCGGAGAGCCGCATCCCCATCGACTCCACGGACATGGCGTCCATGAGCCTGCAGCGCTTCCACAAGCTCGCCCAGGCGCTGTCCACCCAGGACGCGGTGGCCGAGGACCCTCGCGTGCTCCAGCCCCTGCTGGAAGAGCTCGGCCGCCCTCCCTACCTGGTGCGTGGGGAGCCGCTCGCGGCCTATGCCCTCCAGGTCCGAAAGGACTGCGAGGGCCCGGTGCGGGATGCCCCAGGGGTGCGGCCCGGAACGCTGCTGTACTGTGTCGCGCCGGAGCGCAAGGGGGCCTGGGTGACGATGGTGGGCCTGGCCGAGGAGAATCGCTTCGGCGCGCCGGAGCTGCTGTCCGCGGGCGGCAAGCTGCGCTTCCTGCTCGTCCAGCCCGCGATTTCCGACGAGGAACAGGCCGAACCAGGGGACGCGTTCCGGGAGGTTCCGGGGCCCGCGGCCGAGGACGGTACGGACGGCGGCACCTCCAGTCTTCAACCTTGAGAAAAATGGCGCTGCTACGCGCCTGTTGCCTGCTCGCCTGGAGAGCGCGTGAGGGTCGCCGCGAGGTTGACCCTACAGAGGGGCGATCGCTAGGCTCCCGTCGAACGGACCCTCCCCCACGTGACGACCTCTCAACCGAAGCGTCAGCCCATCCCATTCGGGAAGTACCTCCTACTGGACCGCGTCAACATCGGCGGCATGGCGGAGGTGTGGCGCGGCAAGCAGTTCGGCGCGAGCGGCTTCGAGCGGCTCGTGGCGATCAAACGCATCCTGCCGAACATCGCGGAGGACGAAGAGTTCATCTCGATGTTCATCGATGAGGCGAAGATCAGCGTTCAGCTGAGCCACGCCAACATCGCGCAGATCTACGAGCTGGGGCAGATCGCCAGCAGCTACTTCATCTCGATGGAGTACATCCCCGGCAAGGACATGCGGGCCATCTTCGACCGGTGCCGGAAGAAGGGTGAGCCCGCGCCCGTGCCGCTGGTGGCCTTCTGCCTGTCGAAGATGTGCGAGGGCCTGGACTACGCCCACCGCAAGAAGGACGGGATGGGGCGGGACATGAACATCGTCCACCGCGACATCTCGCCGCAGAACGTCCTCATCTCCTTCGAGGGCGAGGTCAAGGTCATCGACTTCGGCATCGCCAAGGCGGCGGGCAAGGCGACCAAGACGCAGGCGGGCATCCTCAAGGGCAAGTTCGGCTACATGAGCCCGGAGCAGATCCGCGGCCTGCCGTTGGACCGGCGCTCGGACGTGTTCGCCATCGGCGTGTGTCTCTACGAGATGCTCACCGGCGAGCGGCTCTTCGTGGGCGACAGCGACTTCAGCGTGCTGGAGAAGGTGCGCAAGGCGGAGGTGCCGCCGCCGTCCACGTACAACCGGCGCATCCCGGAGGTGCTGGAGAAGATCGTCATGCGCGCGCTCGCCAAGGACGTGGACGAGCGCTACCAGTACGCCAGCGAGCTGGGCGACGACCTGCAGCGCTTCCTCATCACCAGTGAGACCATCTTCGGCCGCAAGGACCTCATGCAGTACATGAAGTCCACCTTCGCGGAGGAAGTGGAGCGCGAGAAGCAGCGCCTGTCCGACTACGCCGACATCCGTCCTCCCGATGGCATGCTCGCCGCGCTCGAAGCGGCGACGGGCTTCAGCACGGGAGGCTCGGGCGGGATGATGGCGATGCCCGCGGCGGCTCCGCAGCCTCCGCCTCCGCAGGCGGTTCCCGTGGTGCAGCCGATGGCCGCGCCGCCTCGGGCCACCGCGACGATGGGGTCCGTGTCGCCCACCGGCGTGCGGCGCTCGCCCACGCTGGCCGCGCTGCCCCGGTTGACGGCGGCCACCGCCGCGCCCGCGCCGAAGGAGGACGAAATCCAGGCCACGCAGTTGGTGTCCAGCGACCACGTCTTCGACGACAGGCCGGAGCCGACCACGCAGCCTGGAGCGACGGTGGGCCGCACCGTCACTCCGCTGGAGACGCGCGCCCAGTCCCAGGGCGACGAGGACGAGGAGCCCACCACGGGCAAGACGTCGATCGTCCCACCCCAGGCCCCGCCGAGGATGTCCCAGCCGATGCCCGTGCTGACGCCCGCGGGCGCGCCGCCACGTCCCTCGGTGACGGTGCCCACGCTGATGCCCTCGGAAGTCGCCGCGTCGGCCCCCGGGCCGCGTGGCAGCCGTGGCGGAAATGATGGGCTGCCCCGCATCGTCCGGGACGGGCCCTCGCCGGACACCTCGCAGGGGATTTCGCGCTCGGCGCTTCCGCCGGAGGTCTCGCAGGGGCTCTCCCGCGCGGCGCTGGCGGAGGGGCTGCAGAACAACTCGCGTCCGCCTCCCATGCTCGGCGCTGGAACTCCGCCGAGGCCGCCTCCGCCGCGTCACGTCGAGCAGGACGAGGACGACGACCAGGAAGACCGGCCGACCGCCGCCGTGCCCGCGCTGGGTCGACGGAGCCTGGACAAGCGGGTGCTCTATGGGGTGGGCGGGGCCGTGGCGCTGCTGGTGCTCCTCCTCGTGGGGTGGGTGGCGACGCGTCCGGGGGTTGGCTACGTCATGCTGGATCTCCAGCGCGTGCCGCCCGAGGTGCGAGGTCGGATGCAGGTGACGCTGGACACCCAGCCCATCCCCGTGGAGAGCGGTGGCACCACGCTCTTGCGCGAGGTGACGGCGGGGCAGGTCATGGTGACGGTGAGCGCGGAGGGCTACAAGACCTTCACGCGGACCCTCCAGGTCAACAGCGGCAAGGGCGTGGAGCCGGTGGAAGTCGCACTGGAGAGCCTGGTGCGCACCGCGTCGCTGGTGCTCGTCACTCAGCCCTCGGATGCCCAGGTGAAGGTGGACGGCAAGGTCATCCGGGCGCAGGGCGCTTCGGACGCGTTCATCAAGGGCGTCCCCATCTCCGGCCAGGAGTGGGTGGTGGAAATCAGCGCGCCGCAGCACAAGCCCGCCTCCAAGCGCGTGCCGTTGACGGGTGACGGTCCGTTCGAGGTGTCGCTGAAGCTGGAGCCGGTGGTGTCCAAGGTGTCGGTGAAGATCGACTCCAAGCCGGCGGGCGCGGTCATCTTCGCGGGTGGCCAGGAGCTGGGGGAGACGCCAGCCACGGTGCTGGTGTCCCCGAACGTGCGTCAGCTCACCCTGAAGCTGAAGTGCCACAACGACGCGGAGGTGGACGTTCCCGCGCCGGAGGCCGGAGAATCCATCGCCACGGCGACGGTTTCCCTCAAGCGTCAGCCCCGCTGCCGTTAGATTTCATGAAATCGAGCCCCGCTTCCCTCGTGGGAAGCGGGTGCGTCAGCTCCTCGAACCGGGGAGCGACAGGAGGCGTGTGTCCGTGAGCAAGGTGCGCAAGGTTCACAAGGAAGATCCGCTGGCGGACCTCCCCCGTTGGGCGCAGCAGTTGGCCCGCAAGTACTACACGAAGACGGTCAGCACCTTCCTGCTCTACGGGGCGGTGAGGGACCTCCAGCCGCTCCAGTTGGAGGACGGCGGGCGGGGCTTCGGCACGCTGAAGACCTTCCTCTCCGAGGAGCTGTTCGGCGGGCGGGACCACGTCCTCTTCTACGACCGCTCGTCGGGCATCCGCTCGGCCACGCCGGAGACGCAGAAGGACCTGGCGCGGACGATGTCCGGCTACGACGCGATGTACGGCACGGACTACGCGAAGGTGACGCCGAGAGACCCAGGCCGCGCGCTCCAGATTCTGGAGAACTTCCTGCGGATGCGGCTGAGCGAGGGCCGCTCGCTGGCGCTCATCATCGACTTCGCGGAGACGCTGGTGCCGGGCGGGGAGATTTCCCACCTGTCGTCCGAGGACCGCTTCGTGCTGGCCACGTTGGACAAGTGGGCGCATGACCCGCAGTTCCTCGCGGGCGACGTGTCCGTGGTGCTGCTGGCGGAGAACCTGGCGGACATCTCTCCGCGCATCTCCCGCAACCCGTACGTGGCGCCGATTGAACTGCCGCTGCCCACCGAGGAGGAGCGGCTGGAGTACGTGCGCTACAAGCTGGAGGGCAAGCGGCTCCAGTCGCTGTCGGAGGTGCCGCTGGCGGGCCTCGCGAAGATGACGGCCGGCCTGTCGCGCATCAACCTGGACCGCGTGCTGACGGAGGCGCTGGAGCGGGAGATTCGCATCACCTCCGACCTGCTCAAGGAGAAGAAGAAGGAAATCATCCAGGCGGAGTGCCACGGCCTTCTGGAGTTCATCGAGCCGACGCACACGCTGGATGCGGTCGCCGGACATGCCAAGGCGAAGCAGATGCTGCGGCAGGCGGCCTCCGCGCTGAAGAAGGGGCGCATCGAGGTGATGCCCATGGGCTACCTGCTGTCGGGCCCGGTGGGCACCGGCAAGACGTTCATGGTGAGCTGCTTCGCCGGGGAGATTGGAATCCCGGTGGTGAAGTTCCTGAACTTCCGCAGCCAGTGGCAGGGTGTCACCGAGGCGAACCTCGAGAAGATCTTCAACCTCCTCAAGGCGCTGTGGCCGGTGGCGGTGATGATCGACGAGGCGGACACCTTCCTCGGCAACCGTGACTCGGGTGGAGATTCGGGGACGAGCAGCCGCGTGTTCGGCTCCATTGCCTCCTTCATGGGCAACACGCAGTACCGCGGCAAGATTGTCTGGTTCCTGATGACGGCGCGGCCGGACCTGCTGCCCATCGACCTCAAGCGTCAGGGGCGCGCGGAGGAGCACCTGGCGCTCTTCTATCCGCAGACGGACGCGGAGCGGGACGAGCTGTTCCAGGTCATGTCCAAGAAGACGGGCGTGTCGGTGGAGGGCATCGATTCCTTCTCCAAGATGATTCCGGAGGGGATTCGGGCCTTCAGCGGCGCGGACATCGAGGCCGTCATGGTGCGCTCGAAGTTCCGCGCGCTGGCGGAGGGCCGGGAGTCCGTGGCGAAGGAGGACCTGGCGGCGGTGCTGGCGGACTTCGTGCCCCCCAGCTACCCGCTGGAAATCGAGCTCCAGAACCTGGTCGCGGTGCAGGAGTGCACCAGCCGGGAGCTGCTGCCGGAGGTCTACCGCTCGGTGGACCGTGATGCCATCACCCGTCGCGTGCGCGAGCTGAAGGCGCTGCTCGAAGAGGGGTAGCACCTCAGGAGACCGGCACCGGGGTTCCGCCCAGGTGCGGGTCGTCCACGTGCTCCACGATGGCCACGCGGTCTCCCGCGGAGAGCGCGTCGTGGAGCACGATGATGGCTTCGTTCGAGTGACGGATGCAGCCATGGGACACGTCCGCGCCCAAGAGGGCGGGGGCGTTGGTTCCATGCAGCTCCTCGGCGGAGTGCCGGCCGTCGGCCCAGGACAGGTCGAGGATGCGTGTGCCGAAGACGTGCCGGTCGTTCCACAGGCGCGCGCCCGCTGCTTCGGCGGCGGCCTGGTCCAGTCGGGCCCGGATGACCTTGAGTCCCGCGCGAGTGGGCGTTGCGGACGTGCCCGAGGCATTCGGGAAGATGTCCAGCAGGCGGCCCTCGGCGTCGTAGAGGAACGTGCGGTGCTCACGCAGCGCGACGACGACGCGCACGGGTTGGCCGTCGTAGAGGGCGGGAGGCGTCCCGCGCGACTGGCCGCGCATGCCGGGCTCGGGGGCCAGGGCATCGAGCGCGCGCAGCGTGGGGGCGTCCAGGACGCCCGTGGGTTTAACCGAGGGGAAGTCGCGACGCGCGTGGACCTGGAAGTTGCGCAGGGCGCGCACCGTCTGCGGACCGAACTGTCCGTCCGCGCCGCCGTGGAGCGCGAAGCCCATCTTCAGCAGCGCTGTCTGTACCGCGCGCGGGCCGTCACCTCGCGAGCCCGAACCGAGGACCTGTTGTCCGGACGCAACGTCTACGAGCTGGGGCAGCCCGGTGAAGCGGGCGTTGCCGAGGGGCGGGGATACCGAGAGCCAGGATGAGCTTCCCCAACCGTTCGTGGTGGTGGGCTGCACGGGAGTGGGAAGGACCGCGTTGGCGCTGACGAGGGCGTCGCCGCGCAAGGGGATGGTGCGCTCCGGAGTCCTGAGTGAGGCCGAGTCTGTTGCGAGGATGCTCGGACCTCGTGGAGCGGTTGCGATGTCGCGGGCGGTGGTGCTGGTGCGCTCTGGTGTCCCGAAAGGGGGCGCGACTGTTGCCGGATTGCTCGGACGTCGTGGTGAGGTCGCGATGTCGCGGGCGGTGGTGATGGCTCGCTCTATCGTCCCGAGTGAGGCCGAGTCTTTTGCCAGTGTGCGGCTCGAACCCAGCGGGATGTTTACGAAATCGTGGGCGAGCTTACCGGCCCCTTCACCACGTTGTGCCGTCCGGACTTCGTGGGACGGGCGTCGCGAGACCTGGACGGAGAACGCCGCGCGTGGGGCGGTCTCCACGGAGTTGTCTCGGGCTCGCGTCGGGGGATGCGTGTGAGCCCATCCGGCATCCACATCCCTCGAGAGAGGGACGTCGTCGGCGTCGAGCGAGAAGGGCAGGGTGGGTGAGTCGTTCCGCGAAATGGGCGAGGTCATCCCCAGCCCCTGTGCAATTCACTCGCCCGACGATGGGCAGCCCGAAGCAGCCCTCGCGTGGATGCCCAGTGCGCGCTGAACGAAGAGGCGACGTGAGCCCCGTCAGCCTGCAACCGCGCGCCCGACCAGGGGAGATCCGAATCTGCCCTCGCGGGATGCCCACGGTGAACTCAGCGAATCGTCGAGGTCATCCCTCGCCACACGGCAACGACGCGTCCCACGGCGGGACGTCCGAAGACGTCCTCGCTCGGAGGCTCAGGGTGCGCTCAGCGAGAGAACCTTCCCCGTGGGGATGGAGCGGTGGTCCTTGATGTTGTTCCACCGCATGATGTCCTCGACGGTGATTCCGTAGCGCTGCGCCACGGACCAGAGCGTCTCGCCCTCGGCCAGCGCGTGCACCTTTCCGCCCGGCGTCCCCACGTTCGCGGCCACCTGCTTCGCCACCACCACCGTGCCCGCGCGCTCCTGCACCTGGGAGGTGCCCTCGGGCCACACGTACACCAACGAGCCGACCTGCAACGTCGGGTTGCGGCGGCGCAGGTTGTTCCACTTCTTCAGGTCATCCACCGACACGTTGAACTTCGTGGCGATGACCCACAGGCTGTCGCCGGACTGCACGCCGTACGTCACGCGCTTGCGCCCATTGAGCGTCTCCGTCTTCACCGGACCCGCTGCCACGGGGCCCTTCGGAGTCCCCGCGGGAACCTCGTCCTCGGGCCGGTGCACCACCACGCCGCTGCGGCGGGCCTGCGCCACCTTGCTCGCCAGCGCGCCGCCACTCGTGGGGCCCGCCTTGCTCGCCGGCACCGGAATCACCAGATCCGTGCCGAGCTTCAACGTCCGCGCGCTCTTGAGCCGGTTCATCTGGAGGATGGCCTCCGACGCCGTGCCGTAGCGCTCCGCGATTTGCGACAGCGTGTCGCCCCGCTTCACGGTGTGCACCCGGAACGTCAGTCGCTCGGCCGGCGAGAGCTTCTTGAAGCCCTCCACGAACCGGGGCGACGAGCCCGGGGGAAGCCGCAGCTTGTAGGGGTTCTTCGCGCTCGCCGGAGGCGTGCACCAGCGCTTCAGCTCTGGGTTCAGGTCCTGCACGTCCTGGATGTTCACCCCCGCCGCGCGCGCCACCACGTCCAGGTCCGTCGCGTCCGTCAGTTCCACCACGTCGAACTCGAGGGGCTGCTCGTAGTCGAACTCCTGCTCGGAGAAGCCGAACGCCGACGGGTTCTTCGCCACCAGCGCGGCGGCGATGAGCTTGGGCACGTAGTGCTTCGTCTCCTTCGCCAGGCCCTTCTCCTCCGACAGCACCCAGAAGTCGCGCGTGCCGTGGCGCTCCACCATGCGACGCACGCGGTAGGAGCCGGTGTTGTAGCCCGCCCACGCGAGGTACCAGTGGCCCAGCTCCCTGTAGAGGTCCTTGAGGTACGTCGCCGCGGCGCCGGTCGCCTTGATGGGGTCCCTGCGCTCGTCCACCCAGAAGTCCTGCTTGAGGCCGTACTGCTTGCCGGTGCTGGAGATGAACTGCCAAGGACCGGACGCGTGCGCCCACGAGTACGCGTGCGCGGAGAAGCCGCTCTCAATCATCGCCAGGTACACGGTGTCCCGAGGCAGGCCGTGCTTCTCCAGAATGGGCTGCATCACCGGCAGGTAGCGCGCGGAGCGGGACATCCACTTGCGGAACCAGCGCCGTCCGGGCCCTTGGAAGAACTGGATGTACTGCGCCACCAGCGGCTGCATCTCCACCGGGATGTCGTAGCGGTCCTGAATCAGCCCCACGTCGAACGCGGCCAGGTTGGTGATGAGCGGCAGCTGCTCCGGCGTGTCGTCCTCGCGGAAGGTGGGCTCCTCCAGCGCGTCCAGCATGCGCATGCGCAGCGGGTTCGCGAGCCCCAGTCGACGCAGGGACTGCATCACCTCCGCGCTCGGCCGGGCCGCTGGGTCCAGCGTCACGCCTTCCAGCGCGCGCAGTTCCTCCATCTCCGCGGACTCGGACTCCACCACCTCGCGCGTCGCCTCGGGCTCCCCGTCCGCGTCCTCCGCGTCCTGACCGTTCGCGATGGCGCGCTTGTCGTCGAGCTCCGGCGCATCACTGTTGCCCGGTGTCGACGACTTCTCTTCAGCGGACACCGTGTTGCCGGTAGCGGCTTGCGCCGTGCTCGGGGGCACCGGCGTCGTGCGCGCGGCCTGCGTCTTCGCCGCGTTGCCCGAGTTCGCAGTGGCGGGGGCTGTCTTCTCTCCATTCGTGGGCGCCGAGTTCGCAGTGGCGGGGGGCGTCTTCTCGCCACCGGAGTTCGTGGGCGTCGCGGGCTTCACCCCGTTGCCAGCGACGGGGCTCGTTGCCTCGCCGGCACTCGCGGAGGCAGGGGCCTTCACCGTGTTGTTCGTGCTCGGGCTCGCGGCAGCACCGGCACTCGTGGAGGTCGGGTCCTTCACCGTGTTGTTCGTGCTCGGGCTCGCAGTAGCACCTGCACTCGCGGAGGCAGGGGCCTTCACGGTGTTGCCAGAGACAGTGCCGGCGCCCGTGGGCGCATCGACCTGGGCCGTGGAGCCAACAGCAGGCGAGGAAGCAGAGCCCTCGGTCTTCACCGCACCGGTGTTCGTGGGCTGGGTCTTCGTGACGCTGCCGCCCGTGGTGGGCGGCGTGTCCTTCACCGTCGAAGGGGTGGGGGCAACAGCCCGCGTCTCATCCGCGGCGAGCACGCGCATGCCGGGCGGAGGCGGGGGCATGGGCGGTGGCACTCCCTCCGAGAGAGGGAGCGAGGCCAGGTTCAGCACGAGCAGGCAGAGAGGCAGCATTTGGTCGCAGGAAGAGTGCGCCCAGAAGCAGGCGAAGGCCGAAGTATTCGCCCTTTTTCTTGACAGTCAAACAAGGAGTCGCGCGGTATGGCCGAACTCTGCACGCTCCGTGGGTGCGGCCTGCCAGGCGCTGACGCGTGATTACGGTTTGGCGGGCTTCCGAGTGTCCGCTGGCTTGCTCGACGGCTGATCGTCCACCGGCTTGCCATGCCCCGGCCCCAGGATTCGCGGCAGATACGTCGCGAAGTCGAAGTGGGGCGAGTTCTCCGGGTTGTGGCAGGTGACGCACACGGCTTCACCAGGAGACGCGAGGATGTTGTCGGCGCTCGGCTCGTCCGAGTGCGCGGAGCCAGGCCCATGGCAGCTCTCGCACCCGACGTCCTCGCGCCCGGCCACCTTGTCCAGCCGGCACACGCCACCGGGCTGCTCCCAGCCCGTGACATGGCACCCCACGCAGTTGAGGTGGTGCTGCTTGCCGACCTCTTCCAGCGTCTCCCAGGCGTGGTGGTGCTTGGACTTTTCCCACACCGGGAAGGACTCCTCGTGGCACGCGCGGCACGGCTCGTTGCCGACGAATCCCGACTCACCCTTGGCGGGAACAGGGCAGTCCTGGCCGTGCTCCTTCGCCCAGGCGAGGTTCAGCTTGCCCACCTCCGCGTCGTAGCGCGCCACCAGCGCCTGCGCGTCCGGCAGCGAGGGCAGTCCCGACTCCAGCGGCACGAAGCGCACCGTGAAGCCGTTGACGTCCGTGGCCGCCGCGGGAGGCGCCGTCACCAGGGCCTGCCTGCGCGCCACCAACTCGTCGCGCTTGGCCTGCTTGAGCGCCTTGAGCTTCGGGTCGATGCCCGGGAGGTTGATGTCCTTGTCCAGGAGCGCGGTGCGCTGCTCCAGGGCGGCCACCTCTCGCTCCAGGTCGGCCTGTCCCTTCTGGAGCGCGAAGCGCCCCGGCTGTGGCGCGTAGCTCAAGTCCACGCGCACCAGCGAGCGCCCCTTGCTCTGCGGCGCGACGACGGGCACCGACGCCTTCACCAGCCGGTTCTGCTCACCACTCATCTCCGTGGCGGAGCGCGTGGACACCAGCACGTCCACCGCGAGCCCCGGCGTCTCCGCGGCCTTCTGCGCCTCTTCCAACGGCGCATCCAGCAGCCCCAGCACGAAGTCCGCGCCCTCCGCGCGGGCCTTGGCACTGGCCGCCACGAGCTGCGCGGGCGTCTCCCCCGCGACGACGCCCACCTTGCGAGCGCCCGCCGGCAACAGCTTCACCGCGCCGTCCGCGACCTCCGGCAGACCGAGCCCCTGGCGGAAGTCCGCGCCGCGTGTGTCATCCAGCGGCCCCGTGGCGCGCACCGACAGCCCCATCAGCCGCATGGCATCCGCCAGCGCCTTCGCCTTCAGCTCCTCCTGGGGAACCTGTCCGGGCTTGAGGATGGTCTCCCCGAAGAGGCTGTTGCCGCCGTCCACGTACAGCACGGGCAGGGTGGTGCCCTGGCGTGCCTCGCGCACCTGGAACGCCGCGCGGGCGATGCCGCCGCGCATGTTCTCGCTGCAGCCGCAGGGGCCCAGGTAGCCGCGTGTATCAGCGGAGACGAAGAGGATGGCGCCGGGCGCCGAACTGGACGCGGTCCCGACACCCGCCTCGGGTTCGGGCGGGTGTCGGGAC
>NZ_JABUMQ010000760.1:0-464 GCF_013336645.1 Myxococcus sp. CA039A
GGCACGCCACGAGCAGCACTGGCTGAAGCTCCTGGGGCCAGAGGTGGGCATGCCGGTTCGCCCCGACCGCTCCACCAGGGCTATGGCCTGGATGGCGCGCAGGTTCGGTTCCGTGTTTGTCCTTGCAATGATGCAGACCGCGGAGACGCGCAGCCCCTACGCCTCAGACGAAGACGCCACCGAACAAATGAAGGCTGACGAAGCCATCCACGCCGAGGTGGTTCGAGGGCTCGCCGCTCGGGGGCGCGAGCAGATCTCCGGCGACTTCCGCGCGGCGGTCTTCGGCGCCAACGACGGTTTGGTGTCCAACCTCGCCCTCGTCCTGGGTGTGATGGCCTCCGGCGTCCCGAGCAACGTTGTGTTGCTTACCGGCATTTCCGGTTTGCTTGCCGGCGCACTGTCAATGGGAGCCGGTGAGTTTATTTCTGTGAAAAGTCAAAATGAACTCTTGGAGGCTTCTCGCC
>NZ_JABUMQ010000761.1:0-463 GCF_013336645.1 Myxococcus sp. CA039A
GTTGAAGGCCATCGACGGAAAGCCGGGAACCAGCGAAATGACAATCTCGACCTGCAGCAGCCAGCCGGCAAGGGCAGTCACGCCGAGAAGGAACATCATGAAGCCGACCGCAATCGCAAAGGCACGGTAGTGCCGCCTTGGCTGGTCCTGCAGGTCCACGTTGCCCTGATCCTGCACCCGTGTGTCCTCCTTCGGTTCGCGCGGCCATATTTTCCGAAATCGAGGAATACTCAATAGGCAAGGCAGGGCGGTGCCATGCTTTTTGCGAAATGATCTGCGATAAGGTTTATCGAATTTCAGTGGAACCGCGATATGGTGATGTCGAAGGACAGCGAGGTTCATTCGAACAATATCCAAATTACGGTGCTAGATGACCACCCTATTTTATGTCGACGACAGTAAGGATGACCTCTTCTATCTCGACTATATCTGCAGAAAGCAGCAGATTGACGTCGATCTATTC
>NZ_JABUMQ010000762.1:0-459 GCF_013336645.1 Myxococcus sp. CA039A
CTATGAATTGCTAGAGGCTCATCCACTTCAGGCAATCTAGGCTTTTCGGCAGCATCAACAGAGCCCGCAGGTAGCCCCAGCGGGCCTTTCGCCTTTCTGGCCCATCCAACCTCTACCTCACTCTCGTCGCACCGCTACCGCGATCCCATGCTGGTGTTGAAGAGGAAGCGGCGCCCGAGAAGGAGGAGCAAGCCGGCAAGGTCGCTCGCGTAGCTGGCCAACGAACAAAACCGAAGACGCCATCTTGCGTGGCGGTGCAGAGGCGCGCCTGCCGTACACCACGCGTGCCCTACCGACGTCCTGGAAAAACGACCAGGAGCAGTGCGCCTCACTTTCGCAAAAAAAGGGTAGTTTTGCTGTACAGCAAAACTACCCTTTTTCGCTAAAGAAAAAGTAAGAAAGGAACTCGGCGTCACTTCCCTATGCCAACGTAAGCATCGGTCTCGCCGGCAACTGATC
>NZ_JABUMQ010000763.1:0-456 GCF_013336645.1 Myxococcus sp. CA039A
CCGCGCTCCTTGCGGTTGCCGCCATCCTTCTGCTGCTGAGCGTTGCCGTTGCCACGGTTGTCGTCGCGGCGATCCTTGCGGTCCTTGTTGCGATCCTTGTTGCGGTCCTTGCGGCCGCCGTCCTGCTGCTGGCGGGCAACAGGAGCCGCCGGTGCCGGTGCCGGCGCCGGTTCGCCACCGAACACGCGCTTGAGCCAACCGATCACGCCGCCGCTCGGGGCCGCTGCAACCGGCGCTGCCACGACCGGGGCCGGTGCCGCTGCGGCCGGCTCCACTTCCTCGCGCACCGGGGCGGGGGAGGTGTGCTTGACCTGGGTCACCGCCGGCGGCGGGATGTTCAGCTGGCCCTTGGTCAGGGCATGCACCGGCAGCTTGCGCGGGGTGCCGCGCTGGTAACTGGGCTTGTTGCTCTCTTCACCCAGCTCGTTCTCGCGCAGGCGGGTGACGGTGTAGTGC
>NZ_JABUMQ010000764.1:0-456 GCF_013336645.1 Myxococcus sp. CA039A
AATGTAGCCCATGCCAAGGCTGGACCCCGGAAAAATTTTCACAGCCGTCGCCCCGGCTTTCCATGCTTTGACGATTTCCGTCGGCGTCATCGCTCCAGGGAAGATCGGAACGTCACGGCGGACCGCATAAGAGATGACTTCTTCCTCCATATTAGGCGTGACCAAATAGGATGCGCCCGCGTCCAGGGCTTGACGGGCATCGTCCAAATCCAATACGGTCCCGGCTCCGATATACATCCGGTCGCCGAACTGCTCTTGCAGCTTCCCGATCATCCTGAGCGCTCCGGGCGTATTCATTGTAATCTCCATGACGGGAATGCCCCCCGCCAACAGCGCCTCAGCGACGCCGACAATGTGCTGTTCTTCCACACCTCGTACGATAGCTATGATTTTGACCTCTCCAATTCGCTGCAAGCCTTGCTCTCTGTTCATATCGATGAGTCCACCGCTTTCTTA
>NZ_JABUMQ010000765.1:0-455 GCF_013336645.1 Myxococcus sp. CA039A
CCCAGGGAATGCATGCCCAGCGGAAGCTTGACGTGTAACTGGCCTCCATTGGCGGGCATCAATGACCGTAAGGAAGAAGTGGCGTAAAAGGTGCCCGCTTCAACGTTTAACGGTATGCAAATCCCTTTGCCGATTTCCTCTTGCAGTTGTCCAGGCAATACGGTAGACATTTGCCACGGGTGGACAGGAACAGGTACAAACTCCTCCGTACTCAGCCCTCGCCTGTCCATTTCCTCACGGATCCCGGCTTTCTGGTCTTCGGCAAGCAGCAGATCCGCCGGAGCTACCCCCCCTGTTTCTGCCTGCTTATATTGGTCTTCAATGGAACGTTCATCCAAGCCGCTAACGAGATACCGGCGTTTCACCGCCATCCAGTTCAGTTGAATCGGCCGGGCAAATTCGGCTGTATAGTTGCGGCAATCTTCCTGCGTCCAACCCAGCTTGACTTTGGAGAC
>NZ_JABUMQ010000766.1:0-455 GCF_013336645.1 Myxococcus sp. CA039A
GCGTGCATCTCCGGCTCGCGGGAATCCTCCGGGGTAACCTTCTGCAGACTTAACTGTGCCTCCGCGCCACACGTCTGCACGGTGGCCAGCAGCTCGGTCCGGGTGAGGGCGGAATTCATGGCGCAGTCTTGGCCAATTTCGGGCTGCTGGTCTGCTTCCTGCGGCGCCTCCACATGCCCGAACTCCACGGTCCGCACCAGGTCAGAGCGCCACAGCTCCACGCGATCAGCGCTCAAAATGCCCACGCGGTCATTCGAGCGCACCGGCAGCACCTGCTCAGCGGCATTGGAACTGCGGGTGCGCTGGTAGGTGCCATCCGACGCCTGCAGCGCCACCACATCACCGCAGCCACGCTCCGTGCGGAACACCATGTTCACGTTGTTCCACCCGCCCATCGCGGCACACAGCGGGGCGTCCGTGCGCGAGTAGCTCCATACGTTTTTGCCGCTCAGGGT
>NZ_JABUMQ010000767.1:0-454 GCF_013336645.1 Myxococcus sp. CA039A
AACCAGAATTTACCTGAACGATACGTTTACGGGAATCATTTTCTCGCAGATTGGCATTGCACGTACTGAATTTAAGGATAAAGAAACGTTCGCAATTGAAATTAACAAAGAGCGTCTGCCGGAAGTGGATGCCGATCGATTGTTCTATTTCACTTATGAGACCGGAGACGGAAAGGGAAGCAACCAGGAACAGGAATGGACCAACGATCCGTTATGGAAAAATTTGAACGTAGTGAAGAACGGCAAAGCGTTTAAAGTAAACGACGTGACCTGGAACACCGCCGGCGGGGTGAAGGCCGCGAACATTTTGCTGGACGATTTGTATAAATTCTACGATATTCAACCATAAGCCAATGAAACCGGACCGGCTCTTACCGACAGGGAAGGAGCCGGTTTTTTTCTTTGGGCCTGCATAACCTTCGGGCGGTTAAAGCACAATAGGATGGGAATTTAC
>NZ_JABUMQ010000768.1:0-453 GCF_013336645.1 Myxococcus sp. CA039A
ATTCATGGCAAGCGGCTGGTCCCTATCGTTGAAGATATTGCGTCCGATCCTTACCTTGCAGCGCAAAAAGCGGAAAAATTAATCTTGTCGGACCAAGTCATCGCCATTATCGGATTATATACCTCTGCTTGCCGTAAAATGGTCATTCCCGTTTTGGAAAAATATGATAGACTGCTTTTTTATCCAACCCTATACGAAGGAGCGGAACAACACCGGAACATTTTCTACTGCGGTCCACTTCCCAATCAACAGCTGCTTCACTTCATCCCCTGGATTATCACCCACTTGGGCAAAACGTTTTATTTAATCGGTTCGGATTATATATACCCAAGGGAAACCAACCGGTATATCAGGAACTTGGTCCAAAGCTATGGAGGCACCATATTGGATGAAAAATATGTCGGCTTGGGCGATCAAAAATTCAGTCCGCATATGCAGCAAATCCGCCGGATC
>NZ_JABUMQ010000769.1:0-453 GCF_013336645.1 Myxococcus sp. CA039A
GCCCAGGCTGATGTTGGCGGTACTGTCCAGGCCATACAGCAGCTGCAGGCTTTCGATGCCTTCCACGAGTTCTTCATTGACCGCATAGGCGCCAGCACTGTTGGCGCGGGCACGGCGCAGGCCCGGCTGTCCGGTCTCCGGATTGATGCCGACGTAATAGACCATCGACTCGGCCCGGTAGAGCATCGTCTGCCCGGTCGGCTGCGCGGCATAGCGCGACAGGTCCAGCGAGGGCGCGGTCACACGGGCCGCACTCAACGTACCGGCGAAGATGTCCGCGTGGGCACAGTCGGCGATGCCGAACAAGGTCGGTGCCGCCACGCCCCCCGAGGTGAGTCGGGCCACCCGGGTGCTGTCCATGTCCAGAAGCGCATTGCCGCCGCTGGACGAAATGCCGGTCACCGGCACCCCCTCAGGCGCCAGGTAGCGCAGCACCAGCACATCGCTTCCGCC
>NZ_JABUMQ010000076.1:0-36102 GCF_013336645.1 Myxococcus sp. CA039A
CCCCCAGCACCGCGGACAGCCGCCCCCGGGCGAGGTTGTCCTCCAGAATCGCGGGCGTGGTGGTGATTCGCGCCGCGTCCTCGGAGCGACGGCAGAACTCCTCCATGCGCTCTATCTGCCACAAGGCCCGCGTCCACTCGCTCGCGCGTGCTTCCCGGGGCCAGCCGCGCCACGCGGCGAACACCGGGAAGCCACCGATGAAGGGAAAGCCCCGGGTGACGATGGTGAAGCATTGGAGCTTCACCCCCGCCTCCCGCAGCCGGGGAAAGTCCACGTGCCCCTCGTCCGAGCGCGTGCACAAGTCCCGGTTCCACATGAGGGAGTCCGCGTGTCCGTCCGCGATGCACCAGCGCTGGTGGAGTTCGTTCACGTCGCCCATAGGCGCATCAGTCTGCCTGTCCGCGCGCGCCAGACAAGCACCCATCCCACCGCGTGCATCCCCTGAACACCGCGCCCGCCCCGCTCACGTCCCGGCCATGGAGGCGCCGCCGCGCCCCGACGCCGTGGGCAGCGCCTCATCCGAGGACAACACATCCGCCGTGCGCCTCCGGGAACGGGCATCCTGACGGACCTGGGTCGCCTCGCGCGCGGCCTCCGAGGGCCCATACGCGTAGCCCCGTCCGCCCAGCACCGCGCGCAGCGAGTCCCGCAGCTCCAATGCCGTCTGGAAGCGCTCCTCCGGCTCGCGGCGCAAGAGCCGCGCGAGGATGGCTCGCAGCGGCGAGGACAGGGTGCGCGTGGCGTGTTCGACGTGCTCCGGCGCGAAGCACGCCATGCGCGCCGCCATCATGGGCGCGGAAAGCCAGCTGGGGTTCTCCGCCTGGAGCAGCTCCGCGTCCGGAAGCGGGCCGGACGCAAGCGCCGCGCGCTCCACGGCCTCCAGGTCCAGCAGGTGCAACCCGGTGAGCAGCTCCAGCAGCACCACGCCCAGGGAGAACAGGTCGGAGCGCCCGTCCAGCGGCCGGCGCAGCAGTGCCTCCGGCGACGCATAGGCCAGGTCTCCCCGGACGAGGTGGGCCTCGGTGGCCACGCGCCCCGGCAGCCGGGCCCACGCCAGGGCGAAGTCCGCCAGCTTCACGTGGCCCCGCACGTCCAGGCGCAGCGTCCGGGGACTCACGTCGCGGTGGACGAGCCCCAGCGGCCGGCCGTGATCATCCTCCAGCGTGTGCGCGTGGTGGAGCGCGTCCGCGATCTCCGCGCCCACGTAGGCGGCGAAGGCTTCCGAGAGCGGCCGGCGCCGCAGCGCCGCGAAGCTGACCAGCGTCTCCAGGCTGTGCCCCTCCACGTACTCCATGACGAGGTGGGGCAGCCCGTCATGCACCCGCACCAGGAATACCTGGGCGATGGCCGGATGGGACAAGCGCATCAGCAGTTTGACTTCCTCGCGAAGCCGCGCGCGCCCCAGCTCGTCTCCCGCATCCTGCAAGCGTTTGATGAGCACCAGGTCTCCTGGCGTGTCCAGGTAGTGCCTGCGCGCGATGAGCAGCTCTCCCGAGCCGCGCGCGCCCAGGTACCGGATGAGTTCGTAGGCCGTGGCCCCGGCGGTGAAGAGGATGAAGGGTCTGGCAGGGGGTTGTGCAGGGTGGTGGGTGCCCATTTCGAATGACTGCTCCCGGGTATGAAGGTCCTCCCCAGGGTTGGGAAGGCGTGAGGAAACCCCACGCGTCCCTCCTACCACCCAGGTCCGACACACCCTTCCAACCCCTCGGAATGGATTCAGGGAAAAAAGGGAACGGCCCCCACCGGAGTGGGAGCCGTCCAGGGGCCATCCGCGAGGAGGCGGACCGCCCGCTTGCGCTGCGTTACTGGTTCGTCGGCGTCACGGCCTGGGTGACGCTCAGCTCGCGGACCACCATGTCCTTGCCGTCCAGCACATACGAGGCGCGGACCTGGTCACCCTCCTTGATGTCCTTCACCTTCACGGCGCGGTTGTTCTGGAGGATGCGGCTCTGGTCGTTCGTCTTCAGCTTGAGCTGCCGGTTGTTGGTGGTGTCCACCACGGTGAGCGAGTCACCGCTCGTGGAGAGCACGCGGCCCTGGACGCTGGTCGCGGCCATGGTGGCCCCCGCCGCGCCGGAGCCACCCGTGGCCACGTCCTCATTCAAGTCCCGCTGCGCCTCGGCCAGGTCACCCTGCTCGTCGCGGACGTCCTTCTGCGCGCTGGCGATGTCCTGGTTCGCCTCGCGCTGCGTCTCCGCGATGTCTTCCTGCGCGTTGCGCTGCGTGTCCGCGATGTCCTTCTGTTCGTCCTGACGGATCTCCGCCGTCTCCTGGCGAGCCTCCGTCTGCGCCTCCGCGACGTCCTGGCGCTGTTCAGCGACGTTGTCCCGCTTGCTGCAACCGGAAACCATCGCCAGAGCCGCAATCGCACCGACCGCCAACATGAGCTTGCGCATATCGTCCTGCCCCTTTCGGTAGGCTGTCGGGAGAGCATGTCTCCCGGTGTTGGGCAGAAAGTGAGCGCTCCTCTCGCACTTGCACAGGGGTTGCGCGGCGCGTTTGGAAGACACAGGGGCGTCGATCCGCGCACGGAGGCCCCGGTCGCCCGGCCGCTCTCCGTGGGAACAATCCCCGTCACGACCGCGTGCGAGGAACGAAGGTGCCCAGGCAGGCACCCTTCATTCCCTCACGCGCAATCACACCGTTCACGGCCCCGCGTCGACTCCGCCATCCGCGCGGCCACCGTCGGCGGCTCCGCCGTCCGGCTCACCCGTGCCCGCGTCGCAGAAGGGCGCTCCACCCTCCACCCACCGGGCGACGATGGCCCGCTGCTCGGCGGTGGGCAGCGTGACGGTGGTGGGCGAAGGCGGCATGTCCTGGAACACGGACGTGCGGGCGCGAATTCGCGCGGCCTTCGCGAAAGCCCCCGGAAGTCCTCCGCCGTCCGCGCCACCGCCATCCGGAGGCGCGTAGTAGTCCAGCCGGAACGAGGTCTGGTTGCTTCCGCTGGTGTCCGCGCCGTGGCACGTGCTCACGCAACTGGCGGCGAGGATGGGCTGCACGTCGTCGCAGTAGGTGGGCACCGGCCCCGCGTCGACCTCCCCCGCGTCGGGAATACCAGGCAGGCCGAGCACTTCACACGTGCGGCCCTGTCCCTGTCGCACCGCGACGCAGACGTGCGTGTCGGGACAGTCGCTGGCCGTCTCGCACGTCTTGCCGGTGAAGTCCGCCACGTCGATGGTGCAGGCCACGGTGAACGCGACCACGCCGGCCGCGCTCGCGAGGAGTTTCTTCATGATGGGGCTCGTCATGGAACCTGAAACCTGGAACCTGGAACCTGAAAGCGAGGAGGTACGGCGGGGACTTCAGGGCCCGGCGTCGTTGGTGCCCGTGCTGTCGCAGAGAGGCGCGCCCCCCGCGACCCAGCGCGCAATCAACGCGCGCTCTTCCGTGGTGGGCTGCGGGCTGCCCGTGGGAGGCATGTCCTTCAGGTCCGACGCGCGCACGCGGATGCGCAGCGCCTTGGCCCTCGCGCCGGGCACGCCGTTGCCGGTCGGCTCGTAGTAGTCCAGCCGGAACGACGTCTGACTGCTTCCGCTGGTGTCCGCGCCATGGCAGGTGCTGACGCAGGTGGCGGCGAGGATGGGCTCGACGTCCTTGCAGTACGTGGGCACCGGCCCCGCGTCCGCGCCACCGTCGGCCTCCGTGTAGTGCGGCGGGTAGATGACCTCGCACGTGCGCTGGCCGTCGGCGCCCAGGGCCGTACAGGCATAGGCCGCGGGGCACTCGGAGTTGTCCGTGCAGGCCTTGCCGGCGAGGTCGTCGACGTTGAGGGAGCAGGCCACGACGGCGAGCACGGCGCCGCAGGCCAGGAGGGGGACAGGAGAGCGGAGGGCCACGGGGGGCTCGTTCAGAAGTGGTAGGTGAGGCTCGCCGCGTCGGCGGCCTCGTCGGGCAGCAGCTCCAGCACCAGACCGTACAGCACCGCGGCGCCCGCGGCGGCGTACATCACGTTCGCCGCGGTGGAGGCCGAGCGGGCCCGGTCCATCGTCTCCCGTGCATCCCGGGCCGACGTGAGCCCCTGGGCGCGCTTCGCCTCGCCCTGCGCGAAGAAGCCCAGCCCCAATCCCCCCAGCGCGAGCACGCCTCCGGCGACGAAGGCATACCGGTGGCCGTGGAGCACCGGCGTGGGCGCGCGCACCGGGGCGTCCAGCGTGGCAACGGGCTCGTCCGCGAGCGCGGTGAGGGGCAGCCCGAGCGCGACGACGAGCGCGATGGAGAGAAGCCTGCTGGGAGCCATGAGCATGACGTCGAGTATACCGGTGACGGTGGCGAACGTACTGCCGGAGTGTGCGTTGACAGCACGGTATGCCCCCCTGTAGTGCGTCCCCGGGTCCCCATCGCAAGGAGCCGTGACGCCGTGCAGGTCTGGGTCAACGGAGAAACACGCGAGGTGCCGGAGGCCACCACCCTCTCGGCGCTGCTGGAATCACTGCGAGTCGGCGGTCCGGGCGTGGCCGTGGAGGTGAACGCCGAGGTGGTGCGCCGCGCCCGCCACCCCGAGCACCACCTCCAGCCCGGGGACCGCGTGGAGATCGTCACCTTTGTCGGCGGCGGGTAGCGAGGAGATGGCCATGAGCATCCAGGACAAGCCCTTCACCATCGCGGGAGTGACGTTCGCCTCCCGCCTCATCCTCGGAACGGGGAAGTACCCCAGCCACGACGTGATGAATCGTTGCCACGAGTCCTCCGGCACGGAGATGGTCACCGTCGCCGTGCGCCGGCTGGACCTGAAGGCCACGGGCGAGGCCTCGCTCATGCGGTGGATCGACCGCGAGCGGCTGCGCCTCCTGCCCAACACGGCCCTCTGCTACACGGCCGAGGACGCGGTGCGAACCTGCCGGCTCGCCGAGGAGCTGGGCATGAGCAAGTGGGTCAAGCTGGAGGTCCTCGGCGACGAGAAGACGCTCTATCCGGACGTCGAGGAGACGGTGAAGGCGGCCCGCATCCTGGTGAAGGAGGGCTTCACCGTGCTGCCCTACACCAGCGACGACCCCATCACCGCGCGCAAGCTGGAGGACGCGGGCTGCGCGGCGGTGATGCCGCTGGGCGCCCCCATCGGCAGCGGCCTGGGCATCCGCAACCCGCACAACCTGCGCCTCATCCTGGAGACGGTGAAGGTGCCCGTCATCGTCGACGCTGGCGTCGGCACCGCGTCCGACGCGGCCATCGCCATGGAGCTGGGCGTGGACGCCGTGCTGATGAACACCGCCATCGCCGGCGCCCAGGACCCGGTGCGCATGGCCGTCGCCATGAAGAAGGCCGTGGAAGCGGGCCGGGACGCGTACCTCGCCGGCCGCATCCCCCGGAAGGCCTACGGCTCCGCGTCCAGCCCGCTCGACGGAATCGTCCAGTAGGCGCGCCCACCCATGACGCTCCCGGTGGCGCCCTCCCTCCCCCGGCTCGTCGTCATCACCGACTGGCGTCTGCCGCGCGAGCGGCTCCTGGGCGCGCTGAGCCGCGCGCTCGAGGCGGGCCCTGACGTCGCGGTCCAGCACCGCCATCCCGAGTCCTCCGGTCGTCGCTTCCTCGAGAACGCCCGGGTCCTCGCCGCGCTCTGCCGGACACGAGGCAATCCCCTGTTCGTCAATGGCCGGCTGGACGTGGCCCTGCTCGTGGGCGCGCACCTGCATCTGCCCTCGGACGGCCCCACACCCGGGGACGTCCGCCCTCACCTGCCCCCAGGCCGGCTCATCAGCCTGGCCGTCCATGACGAGCGCGAGGCTCGCGCGGCGCGCGGCGCGGACCTGGCCCTGGTGAGCCCCGTGTTCTCCCCCGGCTCCAAGCCCGGGGACACCCGGACGACGCTCGGCCCCGAGGGCTTCCTCGCGCTCACGGAGGACCTTCCCTGTCCCGCGTTGGCGCTCGGAGGAATCACCGCGGAGAGGGCGAGCAGGCTCACCGGCGCGGCGGGCTTCGCCGTCATCTCCTCCGTGCTGGAAGCCGAGGACCCGGCCCAGGCGGCGCGAGCACTGCTGGCCGCGTGCGCGCCCCGGGCTATGCTGCGCGTCCCGTGACTTCGCCTTCCTCCGTCTCCGAGCTGCGCCCCCTGGCCCTGGGGGAGTTGATTGACCGTGCCGTGACCTTCTGGCGCGGCCACCTCAAGCCCCTCTTCGTGTTGAACCTCGGCTACTCGCTGGTCGGCTTCATCGCGACCAAGGCCACGCTCCAGCTGACGCGCTGGCTGACGCCCATGCTCTATGTGACGGACAAGGACGCCGTCACCAAGGAGGCGCCCTTCGAGATGCTGGGGCAGGCGAGTCTGTCGCTGGTGCTCTGGTCTGGCCTGTTCATGTTCCTCATCTGGAGCTACTGGCTGACCACGGTGGCGACCGCCCGCTACGTGCTGTCCGCGCAGTTGGGCACGCCCGTGAGCCCCGCGGACGGCCTTCGCCGGGGCCTGTCCAAGGTGGGCGCGGTGACGGGCGCCTTCCTGTTGTCGGTGGGGTGGTCGACCCTGGTGACGCTGGTCGCGAGCATCCCCGGAACCGTGCTGATGGTGGCCGGTGGTATCGCCACGGCGATGGACTCCCAGGTGCTGGGCATCGTGCTGCTGGTGGCGGGCGGACTGCTGCTGGCCCTGGGCATGCTCGGCGCGATCCTCTGGTACTTCCTGCGCTTCCTGCTGCTGCCTCCCGTGCTCGCCATGGAAGACCTGGGGGCCTGGGGCGCCTTCACGCGCTCGGGAGCGATGCTGTCCGGACGCGTGGAGCCGGGCTTCCTGGGACGCGTGATGGTGCGCGGGATGATTCTCTTCACCGTGGTGAGCCTCATCCTCTTCTCGGTGCACCTGCTCTTCGGCATCCCCGCGTGGCTGGTGATGCTGCCCTATGGGAACCCCTTCTCGGCGGAGACCATGGCGCGCACGCCGCAGCTCCTCCTGGTGCCCGTGGAGATCCTCCAGGTGGCGGCGCAGTCCTTCTTCTCCCCCGTCAACTTCGTCGTCTGCTCGTTCTTCTACCTGGACCTGCGCGTGCGCCGGGAAGCCCTGGACCTGGAGCAGCGACTGGGCACCGAGCCGTCGCCGCCCCTCGCCGCCTGACGCCACCCGCTCGCGAGTTCCTTCGTGCCAAGCCTGCCCCTCCTGCTGCTGCTGGCCTCGCTGCCGTGTGACGACCGCGAGGCCACCGCGCGCGCCCTCGAAGAGACCGCCAGGTCCCGCCCCGCGGAGGTCTCCTCGGCCGTGGAGGAGCTGGGACGGCGCATGGGTGGCATGCCCCTGCCCCCCGCGGACGAGGACGCCACCGCGCCCGAGCGGGCCCGACAGGTGGCTGACTTCCTGGAGCAGGCCTGTGCGCTGGAGAAGCACGCGGCCGCGTCGGAAGAGGCCCTCACGGACCTCTCCGGAGAGGAGCGCGAGCGACTCAAGGCCGTGCTCGACCGACCCGAGTTCTCTCGGGCCCGACAGCGCCACGGCGACGTCGTGAAGCAACTGCTGCGCAAGCTGGAAGCGTGGCTGGAGGGCCTGTTCGAATCACGCGAGGCCCAGGGCTTCGCGGTGGCGACGCGCGCGGTGATGCTGGGCTTCGCGATAGCGATGGTGTTGTGGGGCGCACTGAAGTTGCGCTCGCTGCGCCTGCGCCGGAACGTCGTGCGCCCGGGAGCCGCCGAGCCCGGCGCGCCGCTGGTGCTGGACGCTCCACCGGAGCACCTGAAGCGGGCCCGCTCGGCGCTGGCCGAGGACTCGCGCGAGGCGATTCGCGAGGCCTTGCTGGCCATGTTGTCCTCGTTGGAAGAGCGACGGCTGGCCCGTCCGGACCGGGTGAAGACCAATCGCGAACTGGCGGCGGAGCTTCCCTCGCGAGGCGCCCCCGCCTCCATCACCCGGGAGGTCGAACGACTGGTGACCTGGTACGACGCCGCCTTCTACTCGCTGACACCCGTGCCAGAAGCAGAGGCCACGCGGTTCGTCGAGTCGGTGGAGCGACTGCACGGGACGCTGGGCACGGAGGTCGCGGCATGAGCCTCCTCGCGAGTCCTCCCGGTAAAAAGGACCGACCTACCGGGACACGGGAGCGTGCCTCATGAAGAACGCGCGGACCGTGGCGGTCTTCGGCCTGCTCATCGCGCTCGCGCTGGCGATGGGCCTCTCCACGAGCCGTGAGGCCCCCGACTCACCCATTGCTTCCGTGGAGAACCCGGGCCCTCAAGGCGCACGCGCGCTCTACCTGTTCCTGCGCGAGGAGGGACGCGCCGTGAGCACCCAGCTCACCTCGCTGGAGTCGCTCGCCGCCGGGACTCGCACCCTGGTGCTGGCGGCGCCCACGGGCCGCCCCGTGTCCGAGGAGGAAGTGCGCGCCGTGGAGCGCTTCGTCCAGGAAGGCGGCACGCTGGTGTACCTGTCGACGCGCGAGCTCGGCATGCACCAGGCCGCGCTGGAGACGTGGCTGCGGCTCGACGAGGGGCCGCTCCTGCCCGCGAGTGAGCGCGGCCTGTCCACGGACCTCGCGGATGCGGGCGGCACCACGGTGGACGTGTGGCTGGGCGCGGGCCCGTTCCGGGGGCTGACGGCCCTTCGCATGTCACAGGACCGGGGGCTGCGCATGGACCACCCGGACGCGGTGCCCCTCGCCGGACTCGGTGGCGCGGTGGCCGTGTGGCGACGCGCGCTCGGCAAGGGTGAGGTCTACGTCCTCGCTGGCGCGGACGTGCTGGAGAATCGCCGCCTGGAGCTGCTGGACAACGCGCGCCTGTGGAACGCGCTCGCCGCGCGCGGGCCGCTCGTCATCGACGAGTACCACCACCAGCTCGCGCCCCCTCCGCCCCTGTCGCGTGGCATCTGGGTCTTCGTCGCGCAGGTGCTGGCCGTGGGAGGTGTGTACGTTCTTTCCCGTGGCACGCGCTTTGGCGCCCCCAGGCCCGTGCTCGTGGAGAAACACCGCTCCGCCCTGGAGTACGTGCGCAGCATGGGCTGGCTCATGCGCCGCTCGAAGGTGGAGAAGGACCTGCTTCCAGAACTCGACAAGGCGCTCCGTCAGCGGTTGCAGGAACGCCTGGGCATCTCCCCTGCCCTGGAGGACGCGGAAGCCGCGCGACTGCTCGAGGAGAATGGCGGCATCCCCGCCTCGCACTATTTGGAGGCGAAGGCGGAGCTCACCCGTCTGCTCACGCAGCCCACCATCCGGCCCTCGGACTACGCGCGCGTGGCCCGTCTCTATGCGCACCTGGAGCGCACCGTGACGGGACGACAGTCCCTCATCCGCGCGTGAGCCACCTCACACACGCGCGGCGGTGACGGCCCCGAAGAGCCCCTCACCGCCGCATGGACGTGGTGCCGCGATTCAGAGTGTCTTGCCGGCCGCCACCATCGCCGTGCCCACGTGGTGGCGAATCTCCTCCACGCGCGCATCCCAGCTCTCGTTGAAGATCTTCTCGGCGCGCTCGCGATTGGGCCCGGGGCCTTCCGCGAGGCACTCGCCCACCTTCTTCACGAAGTCCTCCGTCGAGGTGGCGATCTTGCACAACCCCACCTTGCGGACCTCCGGCAGGTCCGTGGACACCACCGGCAGGCCGGAGGCCAGGTACTCGCGCACCTTGAGCGGGTTGGCGTTCAGCGTGAGCTCGCTGATCTTGAACGGCATCAGCGCCACGTCGAAGGCCCGGCTGTAGCCCGGCAGGTCCGCGTACGACTTGCGGCCGAGCATGTGGATGTTGGGCTCGGCCCGCAGCTTCGAGTCGTCGCAGTCCGGCGTCGTCTTGCCGATGATGACCACCGAGCCCTTCGGGTGCGCCCGCGCCGTCGCGATGATGGCTTCCTGGTCCACCCAGTCCGCCACCAGCCCGAAGAAGCCGATGATGGGCTTGGGCAGGCGCGCGATGTCCTCGGGGATGCGTGTGGTGGCGTCGCACGCCTTCACGAAGTGACGGAAGTCCGTGCCGTGCCGCACCAGCACCGTGCGCGGGTTGACGCGGGACTTGTTGTCCCGGAGCCGCTCCGCGGAGGTGATGCAGATATCCGCGCGGCGCAGCAGCCGGTCCTCGAGCTCCGCGATGTGGCGGCCGTTGGTGTCGCTGAAGGCGGAGAACTCGTCCACGCAGTGGTAGACGACGAACTCCTCGCCCAGCGTGCCCGACACGGGCGCGGACGCGGGCAGGAAGCTCCAGGAGATGGGCCGCTGGAAGCCCAGCTGCTTCATCGCCCGGCGAACCTGCAGCCGCAGCAGCTCGCGGTTGGCGCTCCGCACCAGCTCATTGCCATAGAACGGAATCGCCAGCGGCGACAGGACGTGGAGGTTGGGCTCCACCTCACGCAAGCCCTGCGTGAAGCGCTCCAGCTTGCCGAAGATGCGCTTCACGTCGTGCGCGTTCGCCCTCGGCGCGCGGTTGCCAATGCTGTTCACCCAGAGGATGCGGTTGTCCCGGGAGAGGATCCGCATGATGTGGACCTTCGACAGCGGGTCCCCATCCCAGTCGTTGGAGAACACCACCAGATCGCGCCCCCGGAGGGCCCGGCGCGACATATCCAAGTCATCACTGCGCCGCATCTCTCTTCTCTCCTGTGTCGAACATCCTCGCGGTCTCCCCGCGAGTGGAAAATGGAATGACGCTCACCACGTCACGGGCACCGGTCTGACCGGCGCGGGCCGGGGTGACAACGCCTCATACATGTCGAGCAACACCGGCCCCACGTCGGGAGAGGCCACGCGCAGGGGGCCCGCCTCCACCGCCTCGCGGACCGTCGCGGCAAGCGACGTCGCGTCCCCCGCGCGGAAGAGCCGCGTCCCCTCGGGCCGCTCACACACGTCGCTGGCCACGCAGGGCACGCCCAGGGCCAGCGCCTCTCGCACGGAGATGGAGTCACCATCATGCGTGGTGGGTCGCAGGAAGACGTCGCTCCGGGCGATGAGCCCCAGCGCCGCCGGATGATCCAGCTCCCCCAGCGGCTCCAGCGGACCCGCCACACCCAGCTCGCGCGCGTCGCGGAGGAAGTCCTCGGAGTCGGTGCCCGGACCGAACAACGCCAGGCCCACTCCCCGGTGGGACTCCGTCAGCAGTCGCAAGGCGCGAAACGCGAGCTTGCGCCCGTAGACCGGCGACGGATGGTGCGCCATCACCAGCAATGGGCGGCGACGCGCGCGCGCGGCCTCGACTCGCACGGGCACGGCCCCCGCCTGAACCTGCGAGGCACAGAAGGCCGGGTGGACGAGGAGCTTCTCTTCCGGAATGCCACACGACACGAGCGCGTCGCGCACCGCCGCGGACACCGCGATGATGCGCGAGTAGCCCGCGAGCGCCACCCGCGCGAAGGCCCGCCGAGAGGGCGCCGCCGCGAGGTAGTCGGGCAACAGCCCCGAGTGCAGGGTGATGAAGCGGGGGGCGCGTGCCCCCGGCGGACTGCCCACCGCCGCCGCGAGCAGCCAGGCCTTGGGGTTGTTCCCGCTGGTGTGGACATGAACCGTCCACCCCGAGGCGAGAAACCCGGTCAGCCTGAGGGCGAAGTGCGCGGGGCCTCGCATCGGGAGTACGTCCGGAACCGGCCGGCCGCCCTTCCCGATGTCCAGCACCTTCGCTTCGACCTCACGGCTGCGCAGGAAGCGGTGAAGTTGTTGAACGTGAATCGCCACGCCGCCGAAAGGCGGAGGATGGTCGCCAACCAGGAGCACACGCATGTGGAGCCCTATCGAGGAACGGACGCCGACGGAGGCACCGCCGACAGGGGCGAGCGTCGGGGCAACAACCCCATCTCCCGCTGATATGTGGTGAGTGGATCAGGGTCCTGCCGGATGATCCGCGCAGGAATGCCCGCCACGACAGTGCCTGGCGCCACGTCCTTGAGCACCACGGCATTGGCCCCGATGACGGCGAAGTCGCCAATCTGGATGTTGCCGAGAATCTTGGCGCCCGCGCCGACCCGCACGTAGTCACCGATGACGGGCGCACCCTCGAGCCCCGAGCGCCCGCCAATCGTCACCTGCTGGGAGATGAGGCAGTGCCGCCCAATCTTCGCCGCCTTGTGGATGACGACGCCGATTCCGCCGTACCCCAGCTGCGTCCCCTCGCCGATGTCGGCCTCGTCCGGAACGTAGGAGCTGTGAAGGTAGTAGATGGCCTTTCGCAGCAAGGCCGGGAGCAAGGGAACCCCTTTCAGCCGCAGGCCGCGAGCCACCCGGTACAACATCATCGCATCGACACCCATCCACGCCTCCCTGACCCAACCGCGCGACGGGGTGGAACCTAGGTACCGGCCCCCCAAGTGGGAAGTAGGCCCTCAAGCGCCACCCTGATTTCCTCAAGCCGTCCTACGAGGCCTCAACCCCGCGAGCACCGTGAGCGGCCGCACACCCGCGGCGTACAGCACCCCCACGTAGCCCACGCAGAACAGCACCCCGGCCACCGCCAGCGGCAACACGCGCCAGAAGAAGCCCGTCGGCAGCTGCATCCACGCGCCCTGCGCGCCCGCCCTCAACAGGAAGACAGCCACGCCCGCCGCGCCCGCCGCGAGCGCGGAGCGCCCCAGTGCCTGCCAGGGAATGATGTCCACCAGTTGGAGCTGGCGTCGGGGAGTGGACAGCGCCGCCGGAACCCGGACGAGCAGCATCGCCTTGCCCACCACCTCCGCCACCGCCCAGGAGCCAATGCCTCCCATCAACCCCAGGTGCTTCACCCCGAGGATGACCAGCGGCACCGTCACCGACGCCTTCACCGCGTACGAGACGAAGATGGCCCGGGTCAGCCCCCGCGCCCGCAGCGTCCCATCCATGGGGAGGATGGAGAGCACCACCCCCAGCACGCTGACGCGGAAGACAGGCACCGCGGGCAGGAACGTCTCGCCGAACAGCGCGCCGATGAACTCCGGCGCCGCCGCGAAGAGGAACGCCGCGAACGGAAGAAAGACATACGCCAGCCGACCGGCCGCGTCGCGGAACGCATCCACGCCCTCTTCCAGGCGGCCCTCGCGCTCCAGCTCCCCCAAGCGCACCATCAGCACCTCGCTGGTGGGCGTGTAGAGCAGGTCCACCACCGGAAGCTGGAAACACCCCACCCTGTACAGCGCGTAGAGCGCCGGCGCCACCGCGCCCGCCACCGCGTACAGGTGCGCGTTCTGTTGCGGAATGGCCAACAACATGGCCGCGCCAAAGGGCGCCGAGTAGGCCAGCTGCGCGCGAAACAGCGACGCGCTGGCCAGCGGCCCCGTGGAACCCCTGAGCGAGACGACCCACGTCGCCACGAACCGCAGCGCCGCGAAGACGGCCACCGCCACCATCATCCCGTGCAGCGACGCGCCCAGCAGGGGCGGCACCACCATCACCGCCGCGCGCACCGCGTCTGAAATCAGATACACGCAAGCCGACGCGCGCGTGCGTCCCTGCGCCGTGAGCGACACCTCCAGCGGGAAGCTGCCCAGGAGGAACGCGGTATAGGCCGCGAGCGCCCCCCGGTACTCCAGCAACGCCGGATTGGAGAACCACGCCGCCACCGGGCCCAGCAAGACGTAGACGAGCACCGCGCCCAGCAGGCCCGCACCGGACATGAACAGCAGCGTCTGTCCCAGGTAGGGCCGCTTCTCGCTGGTGCGCGGAAGGAAGTAATACAGGCTCTGCACCACGCCAAAAGGCAGCACGTAATACAGCGTCGTGGCGATGAGGAAGAGCTGGTAATAAGTACCGTACTCGTCCAGGTGCAGCACCCGGGCGAGGACGAGTGGAATGGACAGCGTCAACCCGGCGGTGAACAACCGGGCCAACACCAGGGGGCCGGCGCGTCCGAGGAATGAATTCCCAGACGCGGCCGACGAGCCACCTCCGCTCACGGAGCCTCCTTCAAGGAAGCCCCCGTCGGCTTCAGCAACACGTTGCCCAGCAGGGTCTCCCGGAACGAGTGGGTCCTCCTGCCAGGCACCGGGTGACTCATGCCGAGCAACCCGAAGCAATCATCCAGCTGGCAGCCAGTGAGCGGCGACGAGTAGTCCCCCAGCATGCCCAGGCTGAAGTTCTCCCACAGCACCTTGCGCTTGAGGGTGAATGGATCTCCGCCAATCCGGTTGGGCAGGTCCTCCGTCGTGACCCCCGAGCGGAAGCCGTGCGACGCCAGCACGCGGATGACCTCATCCGAGTACCACCCGTTGCAGTACGCGAAGTCGCGCACCTGGATGCCCACCTCGGCTTCAATCGTCCGCTTGGACTCGAGGATCTCCTGCTCCACCACCTCCTGCGGCTCCAGCGTCAGCACCGTGTGCCCCAGCGTGTGCGCGCCGAACTCGAAGCCGTCGCGCGCCATGCGGCGCACCTCGTCCCAGTTCATGATGTCGCCCTGCTCTGGCACCAGGTCCTGCCCGCCCCCCAGCTGCTGCTCCAGCGCATCGATGATGGACGTCAGCACCCGCGTGGGGTGCTCGCCAATGAAGTCGTCGAGCGCGGCCGACACCGTCTTCTGTCCGGAGAGGATGGGGCCGAGCAGCTCCATCGACGCCTCCGGCAGCGCGGCGTACACCGGGTGGTAGTGCCGCTCCTGCGCCCGGCGCAGCAGGTGAAACAAGCGGTCATGATTGAACCGCCGCTTCGTGCCGATGAACGCCGTCGGCAGGTAGGTGATGGCCGGAATCCCCATCTGCTTCAGGATGGGGTACGCGTACCGGTACACGTCCCGGTAGCCATCGTCGAAGGTGATGACGCACAAGTCCTTCTTCGCCACCCTCCGGCCCGACATCACATCCACCGCGTCACCAATCGACGTCAGCTCGAAGCCGGCCGCCGAGGCCTCCTCGAGGTGGCGTCGGAACGTCTCCTGGCTGATGAGCAACCCGGGGATGGAGCGCTGCAGCTCCCCCGTGAAGTCGCTCACCACGCGGTGGTAGCTCACGATGAGGATGCGCCGGCCGCCCGACTGCACCCTCCGATATGCCGCCATCGCCCTGCGCATCCCACTGTAGTGCAGCACGCCAGCGGCCGCCGCCTTGACCGCCCTCCGCAAGACCCTCGCTGTCGCCATCACGCCCCTCCGCGGAAAAGCTTCCTCTGGCCCACGTTCCCCAACGGAACTCCCCAACTCGCGCGGGGGGTTATTGCAGGCGGGATGCCACACCCGAATCCTGGGCGAAACCACCTCTTCGAGGGGGGAGCCCGGCGGGACGGGACGCGTGGTCACCGGTGGACACGACGCGCGGTGGAAAATCGACGGCTCCCGCGGGCACACGAGGCCCCACCCATTGGAAAAACTTTCCTGCCTTCAGGCCCGCTCCGTCCCTGCCCGGCCTGCCGCCCGGGTTTCACTGGATGACAGTTGCGATTCCGGCTACGAACCGGCTTCCCGATGCCATCCACCTCCGCCCCCGCGCTCGCGTTGCACGACGTCAGCAAGCGCTACGGGCGTCGCTGGGCGCTCGCGCGTCTGACGTACGCGCTGCCCAGCGGGCGCTCGCTGCTGCTCACCGGCCACAACGGCTCCGGCAAGACGACCCTCTTGCGGATGCTGGCCACCGCGCTGAGCCCCACGGCCGGACGCGTGGAGGTGCTGGGTCGCGACGCCGTGACGGACCGGGATTCGGTGCGGCGCGACGTGGCGCTCCTGTCCCACGCGAGCTTCCTCTACGAGGACCTCACCGCGCACCAGAACCTCACCGTGCTGGCGCGCCTGCTGGGTCACCCCTCGCCCAAGGATGGCGCCAGCGCGCTCTTGTCGCGCGTGGGCCTGGAGAAGCGCTCGGACAATCCCGTGCGCGGCTTCAGCGCGGGGATGCGCAAGCGCCTGGCCATCGCCCGGCTCCTGCTCAAGGCCCCGAGCATCGCGCTCTTGGACGAGCCCTTCGGTGAGCTGGACCCTTCCGGCATCCGCGACATGGAGGCCATCATCGCGGAGCTCAAGGCGGGCGGCGTCACGGTGGTGCTGGCCACGCACCTGGTCGAGCAGGGCATGACGTTGTGCGAGGAGCGCCTGCACCTGCAGGACGGCCGAGCGGTGGCCGCATGAGTACGCCCCGCCCCAGGCCCATCGGCCTCATCGGCGCCACGCTGGCGCTCCTGCGCAAGGACCTGCTCATCGAGTGGCGCACCCGCGCGCGCCTCAACGCCATCGTCTTCTTCGCGCTGGCCACCCTCCTGATGTTCTCCTTCGCGCTGGGGCCGGACACGCGCCTCTTGGAGAAGAACGCGGGCGGCTACTTCTGGCTCGCCATCCTCTTCGCCAGCGTGCTGGCCATGGGCGAGTCCTTCCGCGTCGAATCCGAGAACGCCTGCCTGGACGGCATCCGACTGGCCCCCGCGGACGCGCGCGCCATCTACCTGTCCAAGGCCCTGGGCAACGCGCTCCTGTTGATCGCCCTGGGCGTCGTGCTGCTCCCCGTCATGGTGGCCCTCTACGGGGTCAAGGTCGTCACCGGCTTCGTGGACCTGGGAACAGTCCTCCTTCTGGGCAGCCTGGCCCTCAGCGCGCCGGGTACCGTGTACGCCGCGATTTCCAGCAATGCCCGGGCGCGGGATGTGCTCCTGCCTCTGCTATTGTTCCCGCTGGTCATCCCTGCCCTGCTGTCCCTGGCCAAGGCGACCTCGCTCGTGCTTCAGGGAGACCCCATGAATCAGTTGGGCTCATGGCTGGGGCTTTTGCTGGGGTTCAATCTCATTTACTGGGGCGTAGGCTTCGTGCTGTTCCCGCGCATCATCGAGGACTGACGGATGAACAAGCTCATCAAGTGGGGCCTGCCGGTGGTGGGGCTGGGCGTGCTGGCCGCCGGATGGTGGCTGGGGCTGGCGTGGGCACCGCCGGACCGGGAGATGGGGGACGTGCAGCGCATCATGTACGTGCACGTGCCACTCCAGTGGATGGCCATGCTGGCCATGTTCCTGAACTTCGTGGCGGCGGTGGCGTACCTGGTGCGCTCCAACGCCAGCTGGAAGCTGGACTCGACGGCGGAGTCGGCGGCGGAGGTCGGCCTCGTGCTCGGCGCGCTGGGCATGGTGACGGGGGCCATCTGGGGCCGTCCGACCTGGGGCGTCTACTGGTCGTGGGATCCGCGCCTGACGTCGGAGGCCATCATGCTGGTGACCTACACCGGCTACCTCGTCCTGCGGCGCTTCGTGGAGGACCCGGACAAGCGCGCGACGTGGAGCGCGGTGGTGGCGATCCTGGGCGCCATCAACCTGCCCATCGTCTGGTTCTCCGTGCGCTGGTGGCGCAGCCTGCATCAGGTGCAGTCGAGCCCCAAGACGGTGGATCCGCAGATGGTGCTGTGCCTGCGAGTGTCGGCCATCGGGCTGTTGCTCTTGACCATCGCCATGCTGATGCACCGCTATCGCATCGCCCTGGCCGAGCGCCGGGCGGAAGTGGCCCTCCCGGAAGCCCTGCCTGGCACGGGCGGCGCGGCCTCCGTCCACGACACCCCGAAGGTGGCCTGAACATGACGACTTTGACGACGCTGGGAGTCCTCGCCCAGGCCGCGGGCCAGGTGGGCAGTGGCCGCATCCAGGGCGGCTGGGGCTATGTCTGGGCCTGCTACGGCATCACCGTGGTGGCGCTCGTGCTTTACTCGCTGTCTCTCTGGCTGCGCCGGCCCCAGGCCGCGAAGGAGTGAGCCCGTCATGACGCCTGTCGCTCGCAATCGACTGTTCGCCCTGGGAGCCCTGCTCGTCGCGGGTGCTGGCCTGGGCTTCGTGGCCTTCGGCAACATCGGAGAGAACCTCGTCTACTACTGGAGCCCCTCGGAGATGCTCGCCCAGGGGGAGAAGGCGTACTCGGCCACCATCCGCCTGGGTGGCGTGGTGCAGCCGGGCAGCATCCAGTGGAACGCCGAGCACACCACCCTGCACTTCCGGGTGGCCAACGACGCCAACGAGGGCACCCCCAGCGTGCTGGTGCGCTCCACGGAGACGCCGCCGCAGATGTTCCGCGACAAGATTGGCGTCGTGGTGGAGGGCACCTACGACGCGTCCGGCGTGTTCAGCTCCAACCGGTTGATGGTGAACCACTCGAACGAGTACCGCGCCCCCAAGGAGGGCGAGGACCCGAACAAGTGGCGTGAGACGCTCTCCGAGGGCACGACGACGGCCAGCACGGGGATGGGCGCGGAGGCGCGGTGAACGGGTCGATTGGATACGGGCTGGTGCTCGGAGGGCTCGCGTTCGCGACCTTCGGTGCGCTGGTGGGTTTGGTCACCGGGCTGCGCCGCAGTGAGGCGGGCTTCCCCTGGGTGATGCGCGCGGTGTGGGGCTTCGCCGGCTGCATGGTGGCCGCGAACCTGATGATGGTCTTCGCGCTCGTCACGCACGACTTCAGCGTGAAGTACGTCGCGCAGGTGGGCAGCCGGGACACGCCGCTGTTGTACACGGTGGTGTCGCTGTGGAGCGCGCTGGAGGGGTCCATCCTCTTCTGGGGCCTCATCATGGGCCTGTACATCGCGGCCTTCGCGTGGATGCACCGCCGCGAGCACGCGCGCTACATGCAACTGGCGCTGGGCACCATGCTGGCGGTGGGCGTGTTCTTCGCGTTCCTCATCGCCGGTCCCGCCAACCCCTGGGGCGCTGTGTCGCCCGTGCCGGCGGACGGCCCCGGCCCCAATCCCCTGCTCCAGAACCACATCCTGATGGTCATCCACCCGCCCTTCCTCTACCTGGGCTACGTGGGGATGACGGTGCCGTTCGGCGTCGCGGTGGCGGGTCTGTTGCGCGGCGAGATTGGCGAGGCGTGGATGGCGCCCCTGCGGCGCTGGACGCTGGTGGCGTGGCTGTTCCTGTCGATTGGCATCATCCTCGGCGCGTGGTGGGCGTATGCCGTGCTCGGCTGGGGCGGCTACTGGGCGTGGGATCCGGTGGAGAACGCCAGCTTCCTGCCGTGGCTGACCGCGACGGCGTTCATGCACTCGACGATGGTGCAGGAGCGCAAGCGGATGCTGAAGCTGTGGACGCTGTCGCTCGCGCTCGCGTCCTTCGTGCTGACGATTCTGGGCACGTTCATGACGCGCTCGGGCATCTTCAACTCGGTCCACTCCTTCACCCAGTCGGACATCGGCCCCACGTTCCTGGTGTTCCTGGGCGTGCTGCTGGTGGTGTGCGTGGGACTGCTCGCGGTGCGCGGTCCGCTGCTGGTGCCCGAAGGACGGCTGAGCTCGCTGGCGTCACGCGAGGCCAGCATCCTGATGAACAACCTGGTGTTCGTGGCGATCACGTTCACGGTGCTGCTGGGCACGCTGTACCCGCTGGTGTCCGAGGCCGTGCGCGGCGTGCGCGTCAGCGTGGGTGAGCCGTACTTCAACAAGATGGCGGTGCCGGGTGGCATCGCGGTGCTCTTCCTGATGGGCGTGGGACCGGTGCTGCCGTGGGGTACGCCGGACAAGGCCACGCTCCGGCGGCAGTTCCTCATCCCCGCGGCGGTGGGCCTCATCGTCACGGCCATCTGCTTCGCGGTGGGGCTGCGCGGCGTGTATCCGCTGCTCACCTTCGGACTGGCGGGCTTCGTCACCGTCGTCACGCTGCGGGAGCTGGTGTCGCCCATCCGGGTCCGCATGACGGAGCGCAAAGAGGGCCTCGTCACCGCGGTGCTCACGAGCGCCACCAAGGCGCAGCGCCGCTTCGGCGGCTACGTGGTGCACCTGGGCATCGTGATTCTCATCGTCGCGGTGTCCGCGTCGTCGTCGTACGTGAAGCACACGTCCGGCACGCTGAAGAAGGACCAGACGATGATGCTGGACGGCTATCAGCTCAAGTACCTGGGGCTGGTGAGCGGAGAGGAGCCGCACCGCACCTTCGTCGCGGCGCGCGTGGAGGTGACGACGCCGGGCGGCAAGGTGGAGGAGATGAAGCCCCGCCTGAACTACTACGAGCGGAGCACGGACCCCATCGGCACGCCCGCGGTGCGCGAGACGGCGGGTGAGGACCTGTACATCTCCCTGATGGCCTTCTCCGAGCAGGCGGGCAACGCGAGCTTCAACGTCTGGGTCTTCCCGCTGGTGGGGTGGATCTGGTGGTGCATCCCGCTCTTCGTGCTGGGCACGATCATCGCGCTGTGGCCGCGCCGTCGGGCGGCGGTGGCGATGGCCAGTTCGGAAGCGGGGGCCTCGCCCCTGCCGGGCGGTGACGCGGAGCGGGGGGCGGCCTGATGCGTCGGTGGCGCTATACGCTGGGCTTCGCCGCCCTCTGCGTGGGACTGCTGGTGGTGCTGGCCAAGGGCTTCGGGCGCAATCCGCACGAGGTGCCCTTCATGCTCGCGGGCAAGCCGGCACCGGACTTCGTGCTGCGCTCGCTGGACACGGGTGAGAAGGTGAGCCTGGCGGACCTGAAGGGCCGCCCGGTGGTCATCAACTTCTGGGCGTCCTGGTGTGGGCCGTGTCAGTACGAGCACCCGGTCCTGGAGTGGGGCCAGCGGGAGTTCGGCTCGCAGGCGGTGTTCCTGGGGGTCGTGTTCGAGGACTCCGAGGACAACGCCCGCGCGTTCCTGCGGCGCCAGGGGTACAGCTTCCCGCAGCTGGTGGATCCTCGCTCGCGCATGGCGGTGAGCTACGGCGTGGCGGGTGTGCCTGAGACGTACTTCATCAACCCGGCGGGCATCATCCAGGGCAAACACGTGGGGCCCATCGATCCGGAGTCGCTGACCAGGCGCATCCGTGAGCTGACGGCCACGGCGGAGGCGCCCACCGCAGCCGAAGCGGCCCGCCCGTAGCCGCTCCACCGGGGGCCTCTCGCTTCCGGTGAAATCGGCGTGTTATTCCAGGGCTTGCGCTGGACCGAGAGGGCCTCCCCCCGCCCTCCGCACAGCAAGGTGACCCATGCGGTGCCCGGAGTGCGGCGAAGCCTCGAACAGTCGGCTGAGGTACTGCGAGAACTGCGGCGCGAAGATGCCGGAGGCCCCCCAGGGAGGCACGGGCTCGCGTCCCGCGCTCCGGCCCAAGCGCGCGATGGATGAGCCGTCCTACGCGGCGGATATCCTCGACGAGGCGGAGGCGCACAGTCTGGGCGCCGCGTACGTCCCAGCAGCGGCGAAGGCTGCCGCGCCGGCCGACACGGCCGAGGACACGGACCCGGGACAGACGGGGCCCAGGTTCGATGGCCCCCGGTGGCTGGCGAGCGTGCCGGCGCACTCGCAGAGCGTGGTGGGGCTCGCGATTCTCGCCTTCGCGTTGGCGCTCTCCATCCTCCCCGCCTTTGACGGCGTGGGCGTGGTGGGCACGGTGCTGGCCCTGGTGGGCGCGGTCCTGGTGCTGGCGCGCGAGCTGCGGCTGGCCGGCGAGGCCACGGGTGTCACGAAGCTCCTTCCCATGGTGCTCTACCGCCCCGAGGTGCCGGCGGCGTACGCGGCGCTGCTGACGGCGCTGGCGGTGCGGATGCTGGGGCTGGGCTTCACGCCTGTGTTGTGGCTGCTGGGCGCGGGGCTCATCGTCCATGACCAGTACCGCAAGGTGATTGCGGGCCCGGAAGGCGTGCTGGCGCGCTACTTCGACGTGAAGCAGCTGCTGGTCGTTCCGGAGGTGGTGGCGCTGGGAGGCGTGGCGCTGTGCGTGCTGACGCTCTTCGCGCCGTGGGCGACGGTGAGCACGCTGCCCGTGGTGGCGGATGCGCCGGTGCCCGCGGGCCCCCCGGAGCTGCACGTCATCCCCGCGCAGCGCGCCGCGGACGACGTGCTCTATACGGCGGGTTCGGGCATCACCACGCTGTCCGGATGGGACCTGTCCGGGTCCGTGGTGGTGGAGCTGTTGCTGCTGTCCTTGCTGGGGTTGCTCGCGCTGCGACCGGAAGTCGCCCGGCCCGCGTGGACGCGCTTCGCGCCGGCTGGTGTCGTGGGGGTGAGCCTGCTCTGGGCGCTGCTGCACATCCGACTGTCGCCGGGCCCCATCATCTTCGTCATCGGGCTTGGGGCGGTGGGCGTGCAGGCGTTCCGGCAGTTGCGTGAGTCGCAGTTGCAAGCGCATGCGGCGGCCCCCGTCGTAGCCGCTTACGACGATGGCCTCGACGAGACCGAGCGCATGGAAGACGAGCCGGACCCGGACGCCATGGGTCCGGATGAAGAGCCGGAGCCGGACCCGGATGCCATGGGTCCGGACGACGAGGAAGAGGACCTGAAGCCTCGCGGGCGGTGAGGACGTCCTTCGCGGACGGGCCCGGCACCGCGCCGGCATCCTCCCGAGGGACCTCACACACCGAAAGGACCGTCGCCGAGCCTCGCGCGCCGGACTCGGACTCCCGGCGCGCGAACACCTCAGGTCATCAACGTCCCTGGGTCAGGCGGCTCTGGGAGTCCAGTTGCCACCGCGAGGGCAGCCGCGCGAGGCGATCTGACGTCTGGCCCCGACGCTCCTTGAACTCGGTGGCGCGCTGAATGGAGAGGCCTCCCACCAGGAAACCATTCGCAGACAGCAAGCTGCTTCTGGCTTCGCTGTCGAGCGATGGCGCGCCCCCGTCGAGCCGCGAGTCGAGGGCTGAGCCGTCGAACATCTTCCGGCCAGACGTCACGAGGGCAAGACGTCAATGCATGCCCGCGCGTGCCACCTTCATCGCCTGGTGGAACCAGAGGGCTCCGAGGAAACCGCCAGGATGCGGCCCTCGCCTGCCTCGAAGGCCCGGAGCAGGTCGGTTTCATCCCGACTCGTCATCACGGGCGGTGAGTCCGTCCTCCAAGCGAGGCGGTGGCAACCGAGCCACCACCCCGCTTGAATCACCCCGTCAGGGGGCCTCGCGCCGCCGCCGCGCCAGCAGCGCGAGCAACAACAGCGTCAGTGGGAACATCGCCGGTGTGCCCGTGGCTGAGCACCCGGACTCCTTCGGTGGCACCACCTTCGGGCTCACGGACACCGTCACGGTGTCCTCCGCGGACAAGCCACTCTCGGCGGTGACCTTCACGACGAAGGTCAGCGTCGTGGGGGCGCTCACCTCCGGCGCGGTGAAGCTGGCACCCGCCGTCGCCCCGTCCTTCAGCGACACCGAAGGCCCCTCGCTCTGGCGCCATGCGTAGGTCAGGGTGCCCTGCTCCGGATCCTCGGCGGAGGCGGTGAGCGTGACGGAGCTCGTGGCCTCCGTGGACAGGTCCTCACCCGCGCTCACCGTGGGCGCGAGCGCGACATGGCGCACCGACACGCTCACCGTCGCGCCTTCACTCTCCAGCAAGCCATCACCCACCTTGAGCTGGAAGGTGAGCTCCACCGAGCCCCTCGCCACCGCCGGAGCCGTGAAGCTCGGCGTCGAGGTCTCCGCCCCCGTGAGTGTCACGGTTGGACCCGACACCTGCGTCCACCGATAGCCCACGAGCACGTCCCCTTCCGGGTCCTCGCCACTGCCCTGGAGCGTCACTGAACCGCCCTCGTCCACCGTCTGGGCGGCTCCAGCGAAGGCCACGGGCGCCTGGTTCACCTGACGCACGAGGACCTGGACCGTGTCCCGGTCTTGCAGCCCCTCGTTCAACACCGTCAGACGGAACGTCAGCGTCGTATCGGCAAGCACTTCCGGAGCCGTGAAGCTCGGGGTGGCCGTCTGCGCGTCGCTGAGCGTCACGACCGGGCCCGCCACCTGCTCCCAGCGATAGGTCAGGACACCAGCCAGCTCGCTGCTCCCGCTGCCCTGCAGACTCACCCGGGAGTGCTCGTCAACGGCGAGCCCCTCGCCCGCTTCGGCTCGCACCAGCCCCGAGGTGCACAGGCCCTGCTCGTCCGTGAGCACCGTGAACGGCGTCTGGGCAAGGCCCGTGAAGCCAACGGAATCGATGAACCAGCCGGCGGCGCCGACCGCCTCATCCGTGCCGATGCGGAAGCGGATGTGCACGGACTTCCCCGCGTAGCGGGTGCCGAGGTTCACATTCGTGGTGATCCACTGGCTCTGGGAGAACGCGAAGCTCGCACCCCGGAAGGCGCGTCGCCCCACCAGGGGATTCACGTTGCCTTCATACGGCGTGAGCACACCCGTATAGCCATTCAGGACGATGCTCTCGCCAATGTCCGTCCAGCTCTTCCCGCCATCCTCGGACAGCTCGATGACACCTCCGTCGAAGTACTCCCCACCGGAGGTCTCGAAGGAGTACCGGTGGCGGAGCGAGAACGAGAGCGCGCCCTGCCCCACCTGAAGCTCGGGCGTGACAAGCGCGAAGTCCGCGACCCGTCCCACCGCTTCGCCCAGGAAGGCCCGCTCGAGCGTGGAGCTCTCATTCACCCGGAAGGACACATCACCCAGCGCGGACGTCATCTCCCACGGCAGGTACCTCGCATCCACCGACTCGATCGCGGACGCGCCTGGCAGCTCGTCCTGCTCCACGCGGGCCACCAGCGTCGCCGTCTTGTCGCCCGCCACGACACCATTGGCATCGCGATAGGCGATGGCGAAGCGAATGATCGAACGCGGCGCCGCTCCAGTCAGCGACACCGGAATGTCCACCGTCGCGGTTTCGAAGAGGCCCACGACGGGGAAGGACTGCTGGCCTCCGTTGGCCAGCTTGACGCCGGGGCTGTCCGCAGTGACGGTGACGCTCGTCGCTCGCAGCGGCTCGCTTCCCGTGCCACGCAGGGTGATGCGCAGGACACCCGTCTCACCGTTGTCCAGGTACCCATCCGCGTCACACGTCCGCGCGGAGGCGTCTCCAGCGCCCTCATCGGTGAGCTCCGCCGAGACGAACATCACGTCCGGGCCCGTGCGATAGCTCTCCACCACGCCAGCATGGGACGCGGAGGCCCGGTCCGGAGCCACCGCGCCGATGCCCGCGCCGCGCCGGGCGAAGGCCGCCGAGAAGCGCTCGAAGTCCACCGGGTCTCCCGCATACGCGGCCGCGAGCAACGCATCGCGAGCCTCCAGGAAGGTGGGCGAAGCCGGAGTCAGCGTGTACGCCAGGACGAGATAGCTCTTCATCCTCCGCTGCGCCTCCGCGAACGTCAGCCGTGAGGTGTCGCGCAGCAGCGCGACGTAGCACTCCCACAGCATGCTGGCCCAGACCTCACCCGCGTTGTGGTACTCGGCATTGCTGGAGCCATCCGCGCCAAAGGCATACGCAACACCCGAGGGCAACGGGATGCCATTGCTCATGTGCTGGAGCGTCAATGGATTCTTCCGGAAGTCCACCGAGTACGGCACGCGACGGATGCCGAAGTAGGAGGAGTCCGGCCCCATGTTGCGTGTCGCGTACTCGCCCGTGGGGAACACGCCGGTCCAGTTCGGATTCGACGCGACCTGGGCATCTTCCTCCCGCACCATCATCAGCAGGGCATGGAAGTCCGCCCACCCCTCCCCCATGCTGCGCCCCTGGTTGTTTCCAAGACCCGCGCCGTCGTGGACGAGGCGGTTGCTGATGTAGTGCCCCCACTCGTGCGCGACGATGCCCATGTCGATGGTGCCGTCCAGGTCGCCCACGGACCGCTTGGCCAGGGTGACCCACACGCCGGTGGCCAGGTGCTTGCGCAGAAGCTCCGCATCCCCCGACTGGATCATCACCGCGCCGATGGTGGGCAGCGCCAGCCCTTCCGTGGCCCCCATGCCCGTGGGCAACGCCTGGCCCGGGCTGTTGGCGATGATGACGCCGGTGGCCCCAGCGGCCTGCGCGAGCAGCACCTTGAGGTGAAGGCCGCAGGTGCCCCGGTCCACGAGCGCGATCTGCCCCGCGATCTCCGCGGCGTTGGTCAGCGCCGAACAGCCATCCGTCGGCAAGGGGCCCGCAGCGTCCGCCGCGTCGAGCGCCTGGACCACCCGAGCGCTCGCCGCGAAGAAGCGAGGGCTGAACTGCGCGGTGACGAACGTGTACGGGCGCGCGACCTCCTCGGGAGCAGTCACCTCGAAGGTGAGCTGCGTTTGCGGGCCGGTGAAGACATACATCTGCATGCGCGGACTGGCACCATCGGCGGGCGTGGCCATGTTCGCGTTGTTGACGCCGCTGTAGTCCTGCGCCTCGGCCCTGATGCGGTCTCCGCCCAGGCCGCCCCGTCCGAGGTTGTCCTGCTGGCCGTTGCCGGCCGCCTCGTCGAAGCCCACGTCGTAGTAGTCGTCGTGCAACCAATTGTTCACGTAGAACAACTGGGTCACCGCGGCTTGGATCTGCTGCGGCGTCTCGTAGGGCAGCAGGTCGAAGCTGTAGGGATAGTCGAAGGTCGCCGGCCCGCTGATGTGGCCACGCACGTCCCCAGGACCGAACCCATCCGGCGCACTGGCGTCCACGTAGGCATCCACGTTGTTGCCGGTCGTCTCGGTGGCGTCCACCGGGAGCCAGGGGTCATTGCGACTGAAGGGCGCGCTGTCGAGCGTCACCAGGTTTCGCGCGACGAAGGGCGGCACGTAGCCGTTCGGAGTCCCCGTCGGGTGAGGAATGTGCTCGTTGCCGGAGGGGCCCGCGAACGGCGTGTACGGCGTCGTGGCATCCGCCCAGACCCGATAGCTGTGTGCCGCGTCCGCCGTGAGGTCATTGCGGAAGAGCACGCGGCCGTCGTCCGCGGCGATGACGTACGCGTAGTAGTCCGACGTCGATGACTCCGGGACTCCCGTGTTCAGCTCCACGTAGTGGGCGGGAATCAGCCCCTCGGGCAGCTCGAAGAGCACCGGCTTGATGCGCGCGGGAAGTCGCAGGCTCACCGGGAGCGGGCGCGCGTAGGAGGCCAGCTCATAGCGGGTGTAGCGCCCGGAGCCAGGCCCCGTGGTCCGCAGCAGGCTCGCGTCGAGCGACTGGCCCGTCAGGTCCGCGAACGCCACGGCCGCGGCCTGCGTGGCCCCCAGCGAGTCGCCCCGAGCGGAGCGCTTGGCGCCCTGCCCCGAATCCCGAGCCAGGTGACCCGAGGCGGCCACCAGCACATTGCGCGAGTCGAGCAGCAGCCTGACGCCGCCTCGGAACACCTCGACTCCGCCCACCTCCTGTCTCAGCGTCACCACCGAGGAGCCCAGCGGGCTGCGGCGGGTGCTGGCGACGAAGACGCCCTCTTGCGAGAGCGAGCGGTCCCCATAGAGGGGCGCCAGCGCGTCGAGCTGGGCGCGAGCCGCCGTGGCCGGAGTCATCCGGGCGTAGGCGCTGTCGGCTCGAAGCGCCAGGGGCCGCGCGGCACCCGCCACGGGCTTGGAGGCCCAGACGAAGGTGGGTACCCCGAGCCGGGAGTCGGTGTGCAGCACCCGGGCATCCGGGAACGTTCCTTCCGGTGGCACGCCACCCGCGTCCCGCGCGGGGGCCTGTTCCAGGAGTGCATCGTGGTTCGGCGGAGCACTGGCACCCGCCCGCGTGCCGGCGAGCGCCAGGACCACCCCAGCGAGGGTTCTGAGCAGGGTCTTCATGAGAGGGATCTCCAGAGCGGGCGAAGCGCGAGACGGGCCGAGGACGGGGCTAGCGAACCCAAGACACGCGCCTCACGAAGTACGCGGGTGGATTGCCCATGGAGACAGCGTCCGAGCCATCGAGGTTTGAGACCATGATGGTGGCAATCCCTGTCTCCGGGTCCACCTGCGCGTAGGCCACGCGCGTACCGTCCGGAGAGAGCGTGAAGAGGCTCTGGAGATACTGGCCGTGGTTGCCGAGCCCGATGGGACGCACGATCTCTCGCCCGGTACCATCGGGCTTCACACGCTCCAGCCAGGTGTCCGAGGTCACGTCCAGGTTCCGGTAGTGATAGAGCAGGTCACCATTGGGCAGCACCATCGGGAACTTCGAAAGGGCCGCCATCTCCTGCCCCCGGACCGCGAAGTCGAGCACCTTGCGCGCGCTCCCATCCGCGAGGGAGTAGGCCCAGAGCCGGGTGCCCTTGGCCAGATACTCGACGGTGTAGAGCGTGGCGCTGTCGCGCGAGAAGGTGCCGTAGACCACGGACGAGATGGGCGTGGGCGACGGCATGTCATTGACGTCCGCGATGAGGATGCGCCGCTCGTCGGTCCCGTCGGGGCGGATGATGTACTGGAACTCCGTGGAGGCACGGCCCGGGAATGGGTCGTACGAACAGGACCTCACGAAGGAGATCCACTGCCCATCCGGCGAGAACTCGACGGAGCGTTCTCCGCACAGCGCGGGGCTCACCTGCGAGAGGCGCCTCACATGGCTGCCATCCGCATCCGCGAGATAGACGACGCCCCGGAAGAAGATGCCTCCGAACATGTCGCGCCCATCCACCCACGCCATCGTCTTGCGGTCGGGCGAACGGGTCAGCTCGGAGTGCACGTCGCGAGGCGAGACGAAGGGAGCGGGAACCGGCGTGAGCTGACGAAGCCGTGTGCCGTCCGGGGACACGGCGTACGCCTGCGGGAAGCTCGACTCCTCGCTCGTGGCCTCCCCTGTCGGTGACGCGGCATACAGCAGCAACTCGGACGCGTCCGGCGCGCGCAGGGTGCCCACGGTGGCGCTCAGCGCCGTCTCTCCGCCGAGGCGCACGGGAGCGCCCGCCTCGCTGACATCGAGCAGTTCGAGCAGCAGCGTGTAGCGGCCCTTGATGGCGAAGCGCGTGCGGAAGGCCCAGGTCTGGCCCTCGCTCGTCTGGAGCTGCGTCGTGCCCACCTCGAACCCCTCCTCCGGGCCGAGATAGGTGACGCCACTCCCGTCCGTCTCGAAGCCACCCATCCAGGTCTCGGGCCGGTCCGACACTTCGCCCGCCGTCCCCGTGTCGTAGCGCAGGGCCTGCCCCACGACAGGAGACTGGATCTCCGGCTCGGACGAAGTCATGGGGGGATTCGTGCGGCTCAGCGTCACCCGCCAGCGCAGCTTCGTGGAGGGGGCCACCGCCTTGGCGAGCTGAGCCGTGAAGGAGACCACCCCATCCTCCAGCGTCTGGAAGGTGGGGACGACCGCGGAGACACTCAGGCGCGCGACGTTCACCTGGGCGCTGGCGCTCAGGCCGTTGAAGGTCGCCGTGAGAGACGAGGCACCCGGCCCCACCGGCGTGACCTGACCGCGCGTGGAGGCATCCATGGAGACGACGGCCACCGTGGGCTGGCTGCTCTTCCACGTGGCGCTGGTGGTGACGTCCTGGCTCGTGCCGTTATCGAGCGTGGCCGTCGCATGGAGCTGGCGCGGGTGTCCTTCCACCAGCGTGACCTCCGCTGGCGAGAGCGTGAGCGCGGTGGCCTCCGCGACCGTCAGCTGGGTGCTCCCGCTCACCTCACGAAACGTCGCCGTGATGCGCGCGGTGCCCATCCCCTGACCGCTCGCGACGCGCTGGCTCAGGGACACGACCGCCGTGTCACTGGAGATCCAAGTCGCCTCGGTGGAGACATCCGCCACCGTGCCGTCGGAGCGCGTGGCGGTGGCGACCAACGACACGGTGCTTCCACGGGCGAGCGAGGCCGCATCGGGCGTCACGGCGATGGCGGTGACGACGGCGTCGGTGACAGTCACCAAGGCGGAGACCTCCACCGTGCCGAGCACCGCCCGGACCGTGGCCTGCCCCGGAGCGAGGGCGCGCACCAGGCCGCTCTCGGAGACCGTGGCCACCGTCGCGTCCGAGGAGTTCCACTGGACGTCACTGGTGACGACGTGCGTGCCGCCATCCGTGAGGGTGGCCGTGGCCGTGAGCTGCTGGGAGAGCCCCACGGCGAGGGACGGCGCAGAGGGAGCAATCACCATGGAGACCGGCGTGGCGTCGGTCACCTGCACGGGCGCTTCCGCGGAGACCGCGTCCCACCGGGCCCGCACGGTCGTCTGGCCCTGGGCCAGCGCTCGCACCTGGGGCGCGCCACTCGCGTCCTGGGACACCGTCGCGATGGCGGCGTCATCCGAGGACCACGTCGTCTCCCGCGTGACATCGCGCGTGCTGCCATCGGAAAGGGTGGCCGTCGCCACCACCTCGCCCCCCAGGCCCGCGGCGAGCGTGAAGCTCGTGGGCGCGATCCGCAGGGATTTCACGGAGGAGGGAGACTTGTCGCTGCTACACGCCGCGATGGCGGCCACGGAGACAAGCCCGAGCAACGCGCGGTGAAGCCAACGACGACCGGAACGCTCTCTCATGAATCGACCTCTCTGCACGGCGCCGCGCATCCGACACGCGAGGACCGGGGATGGGGAATGGTGACTGTGAAGAAGGAGGGAACCGCGAACCATCGGGGGCGCCCCTAGGAGTCCCTCAGGAATCCCCTAGGGGCGCGTGGCGCCGCGCACGGCTCAGGGGCGCGGACTGGCGCTCACGCCACGGAAGGCGGTGTTGGCCGGGGCCGTCGCCAGCACGGTCACCGAGGGAGTCACCGTGCTCCCGTCGTCCAGGAAGGTGACCACCATGTTGCCCGCGCCACCCGAGCTGCTCAGGTAGGTGGTGACGTAGACCCTCACGCCCGAGGGAGTCTTCGTCGCGGAGACACCATGGGCTGCCATGCGGTTGGTCGTCGTCCCCGCGACGGCGAAGGTGGGCACGAAGGAGTCCTTCTTGCTCCAGGCCACTCCGTCGAAGGTCCACTTCTCCAGGCGCAACGTGTCCGGCGTTCCACCCTGCGAGGCAGGGAGGCTGATGTTGATGGAGACGTAGGCCGTGTCCACTCCCTCCACCTCGGGGTCCAGGTCGAGCAGCGCGAAGCCGGAGGTCGTGAGCGTGATGGCGAACGAGGGCAGTTGAACCGGGGTCTCCATCACGGTGGGGAGCGCGGAAGGGAACGCGTGCACGCCCTGACGGTAGCCCTGCGGGTTCGGGACCGGCGCGATGCCGAGCGTGAAGTAGACACGCCCGTCGAAGACATTCACGACACGGCAGTCATTCACCCCGTTGGAGAGGACGGTCGATGCCCTGGGGTTCGCGCCCGCCAGGACGTGGCGGATGCCACCACCCCGCCCCGCGAGCCAGTACGCGGAGCCATCCACCGTCGTGGCCGAGCGCACCGAGTCGAGGTCGTAGGCATCGTTCAGGCGAGCGCCGATGGTGAAGGCTCCCGCGACGTCCACCTGACCCACCACGCGGGACGTCTGCGCCGCGGACGTGCCGGAGACGTTCGCGGTTCCCACCTCCGCGTCATACCCCGCGAAGGTGAGCAGGCGGCCGTCTCCGGAGAGCGAGAGGAACCCCTGATAGTCGTCACTGCCGGAGACGGTCAGCCGGTTCGCGCCAGCAAGGCCCATGGCGGGAATCGCGAGGGTCCGCACCGGAGCGCCCCCCGTGGGGCGGTACTCCTCGAGGAAGGCCTCGGTGGCGGTCGCGTTGAGGGCCGCAGCGCCACCTCCCACGTGAAGCACCATCACGTTGGGAGCGCAGGAGACGGCCACGGTGAGGCCCGCATCGCCCATGGTGCCCGTGCCGCTCAGCACCTCGCACGTCTGCCCCTGCGGCTGACGGCTCACCTGCACCGAGTACGACTCCCCGGGGAGCAGCCCTTGCTCGAAGGCGTGCTCTCCATCGGTGATAACGGTGAGGGTGTCTGTTCCGGAGCGCAGGCCCAACGTGCCCGTCAACCCCGCCACGTGAACCCCCAGCGCGTAGACATCCTCACAGGAGACCGAGAGGTCGGAGACCGGACCTCCATTCACCGCGCCGTCCCCGGACCGGACGGAGCAGCGCTGCCCCACCGGCTGCGTCTTCACCGTCACTGCGTACGTGGCCTGGTCCACCACGGACCGGGTGAAGGTAAACGGACCGTTGGCGGAGAGCGCGAGCACGTCGTCGCCGTTGTTCTGGAGTTCGAGCGTGGCGCCCGCCGCCAGCCCCGCCACGACGCCTCCGACAGGGTATGACGTCCCTCCGCAGAGCACCGTCACGTCGGTCACATCCCCCGCGCCCATGGTGCCAAAGCCCTTCGCCACGCTGCACACCAGCGGGGACGCGATCTCCGCCGAGACGGAGTAGGCGCTACCAAACGCCACCGGCGTCGGGAAGGCGAAGGCACCATTCACGGCCACGGTGAGCGCCGTCCCTCCGTTGTTCCGCAGCACCACGGACTGCGAGCCGTCGAGCCCGGCCACCGTGCCCCTTACGACGAAGGAGTCCGGGCTGCATGTGACAGCCACCTGCGTGACATTCGAGCCTCCCACCGTGCCCGTACCCTGCTGCACCGAGCAGGACTGCCCCGCAGGCTGCGTCTTCACCGCGACGGCGTAGGCCCCCAGGTCCGCCACCGGACGGGTGAACGTGAAGGCACCGTTGGAGTCGACGGTGAGGACCTCGCTCTCGTTGAGCCACAGCTCGAACGTCATTCCCTCGACGAATCCTGTCACCGTGCCCCCGACCGCGAAGGACCAGGTGCGGCACGCGACAGCCACATTCGTGACGGCCGCCGAGCCCTGCGTGCCCGTGCCATTCGGCACGACGCAGCTCAGCGGATAGGTGGCCTCCGCGGTGACGGCATAGGTGCCGCGATAGAGCACCCCGGTCGGGAAGGAAAAAGCGCCGTTGGTCGTGACGGTGACAGCATCCGTCCCGTTGTTCTTCACCACCACCGACTGACCGCTGGAGAGGCCCGTCACCGCCCCACCCAGGTGGTACTGCTTCGGCTCACAGGTGACGACCACCGAGCTGACATTGGCTCCGCTCAGCGTGCCCGTTCCCCCCACCATCTCGCAGGTATGTCCAATGGGCGAGGAAACGAGGCTCACCGCATAGCTCGCGAGGTCGTCCACGGGCTGCGCGAAGGTGAAGGGGCCGTTGGTGTTGACCAGGAGCGTCTCGGCGCCGTTCTGCAGCTTGAGCACGCCTCCCTTGATGATGCCCGACACCGTTCCGCCCACCAGGTATCGCGTGGTGGTGCAGGTGACGGCGACGTTGGTCACCGCCTGCGCCGCCATGGTGCCCTCGCCCCGCGACACGCTGCACGTGACGGGATAGGTCGCCTCGACGGTGACCGCGTACGTCGCCCCGAAGGCCACCGGGCGAGCGAAGGTGAAGAGGCCGTTGGAGGACACGGTGACGGCGTCTTCGCCGTTGTTCCTCAGCACAACCGAGTTCCCTGGGGTCAGGCCGAACAGCGAGCCGCCCAGGGCGAAGGTCCGCGCCGTGCAATTGACCGCCACATCGGTGACCGCCGAGCCGCTCAGCGTGCCCGCGCCGTGCTCCACGATGCAGTCGTGGCCCTCGGGCTGCGTCTTCACCGTCACCGCGTAGTCCGTGAGGTCCGCGACCTCCTCCGCGAAACGGAAGGCTCCGCTCTCCGTGACGGTGAGCACCGGGCCTCCGTTGTTCTGGAGTTCGAGCGTGGAGCCTGCGACCAGACCGGACACGCTGCCTCCCACCGCGTGGAGGTTCGCCGCGCAGCTCACGAGGACCTGGGTGATGTCCGCATCCCCCACGGTGCCGCTCGCCTCGCCCGTGGTGCACGTGGCGCCCACCGGCTGCTCCTGGATGACGACCGAGTAGGCGCTCCCTTCCGCCACCTTCTGGCCGAACACGAAGGCCCCATTGGCGCTCACCCGCAGCGAATCCTCGCCGTTGCGCAGCACCACCTGCGCGCCCTCACGCAGGCCCGTGACGGTGCCACCCACCGCGTGGCTGACAGGTGTCTCGCCTCCGGCATCTGTCCCGCCTCCGGCATCTGTCCCGCCTCCGGCATCTATCCCGCCTCCGGCATCTGGCTCGCCTGGCGACTTCGGGTCCGAACCGCAAGCGGTGAGCACGACACTCAGGAGTCCCACCAGCACTGCGCTGGAGAGACGGGGACGGGGATGGAGACTCATGCGGTGGGGACGCTCCGTGAGGGACGAGGACACGGCGCGACGCTAGATAACCCTTGGATGAGCCCACCATCGGGGAGCCCCCTAGCCGTCCCTCAGGAATCCCCTACGGCCCCACGGGCTCCCCCGGGACGAGCCCGTGGCGCACCGCGAGGCGGACGAGCGAGGGGACGTCGTGGATGTCCAGTCGGTCCATCAACTGCGTCCGGTGCGCCTCCACTGTCTTCACACTCACGTCCAGCCGCTCGGCGATGGCACGCGTGCCGTTCCCCTCCGCGATGAGCTGGAGGATCTCCCGCTGGCGCGAGGTGAGGAGGTCCAGCGGATTCGCCGCGGGCGTCTCCTCGGTGATGCGCAGGAAGCCCGCCACCACCGTCTGGGAGATGGCGGGGCTCAGGTAGGTGCGCCCCTGCGACACGGAGTCCAGCGCCACCTTGAGTTCCTCCACCGCCGAGTCCTTGACGAGGTAGCCCGCCACGCCCGCGCGCAGCGCCTGCGCCACGTACTCCGCCGAGGTGTGCATGGAGAGCACGAGCACCCGCGTGGAGGGGCTCAGCTTCGGCACCCGCCGCGCGACCTCGATGCCATTGAGCCCGGGCAGCGACAGGTCCAGCAGCAGCACGTCCGGCTGGAGCTTGTTCGTCAACACCAGCGCCTCCTGCCCGTCGCCGCATTCCGCGAGCACCGTCACCCCACCGAAGGTTTCGAGCAGCGCGCGCAGCCCCGCCCTCACCAACTGGTGGTCATCCGTCAGCAACACGCGCATGCGTTCCTCCGATGGAGTCGTCCTCCAGTCGCACTTCCGCCACCACCCGCGTCCCCTCCCCCGGGCGCGAGGTCACCTCGAAACGTCCTCCGAGGTCTCGAACCCGCTCCTGCATGCCGAACACCCCGAAGCTTCCGGGTGCACGGCCCGTCAGGACCTGGTCGACCTCGAAGCCCTTCCCGTCGTCCCGCACCTCGAGCCGGATGAGCTGCCCCACCGACTCCAGCCTGACGTCGATGCGCCGGGCCTTCGCGTGGCGCAAGGCATTGGTGACCGCCTCCTGGATGACCCGGAAGACGACGATGTCTCGCCCCGCGCCCAGCGAGGGAGGCGCCGCCGCCGAGGTGAACACCAGCTCCACCCCACTGCGCTGGGTCACCCCGCGCAGGTACCACTCCAGCGCGGAGACCAGCCCCAGCTCGTCGAGCTGGGGAGGACGCAGGTCCACCGACAGCGCGCGCACCTGACCGATGAGCCGGTCGATGAGCGCGACGGCGTCCGGCAGGCGCACCGCCGCGGAGCCGGTGATGGGGACCGTGGCGCTCACCAGGCCCAGGTTGAGCTTCACCGCGGTGAGCGCCTGACCGAACTCGTCATGCAGCTCCCGGGCAAGGTGCTTGCGCTCCTCTTCCTTCGCCGCCTCCAGTCGCATGGTCAGGCGACGAAGCCGGTCGCGCCCCGTCTGCGCCTCCTCGAGGGCCTGCTCGCGCTCGACCTGCAAGGTGCGAAGCGCCTGGTTGCGCCGGCCCAGCAGGCGGGTGCGCCACGCGAGCCCCGCCACCAAGAGGATGAGGACCACCGCGAGCGTGCCGAAGCGCACGTCGGTGCGCTGCCAGAGGGGCGGGGCGACGCGCAGGACGAAGGGGCGCATCCGGACCCACTCACGCCCCGGACTGCGCGCGCGCAGTTGCAGGGAGTGCTCCCCCGGCGGGAGCGAGTGAAAGGAAATCTGGTTCCGAGTGCCCAGCGGAAGCCAGGGCTCGTCGGACGTGAAGCGGTACGCGTACTCCGTGCCGCTGCGTCCGTAGTCGAGCAACGAGAACTCGAGCGAGAACGGCTGATGCCACGGCACGTCCAGGCGGGACAGCTCCCACACGGGCTTGTCTGGCAGGGCGTCGCGCTCCAGCCCTTCGATGGAGGTGAGCACCAGGGGCGGCGGCGGCTCTCGCGGCGGACGCACCGTGGGGTCCAGGTCCACGAGTCCCTTGGAGCTTCCCCAGTAGAGCCGTCCTCCCAGCAGGGCCACCGCCTCTGGGTTGAACACCCCCGTGGGCAGTCCATCCGACGCGGCGTAGTTCTCGAACGCCTGGGTGTGCACCTCGAGGCGGGAGAGGCCCGCGCGGGTGCTCACCCAGAGCGCGCCATCCGGGGCACGCGCCAGCGCCATCACGTTGTCGTCGATGAGCCCCTCGGCGCTGGTCCACAACGCCACGTCCACGGGCACGCCCGCCTCGTCGAGGGAGACGCGCTGCAACCCACCGCCCACCGTTCCCACCCAGACCGCCCCTGTCGGGTCTTCCATCAACGTGCTCACGTAGAAGTGGCTCAGGCGCGGCACCGAGCTCGCGCCCAGCCGGGTGCAGTCGAGCGTGTCCTCTCCCGCCGTGCAGACATTGAGCCCGCCCGAGCGCGTGCCCACCCAGAAGCGCCCACGCCGGTCCTCCATCAACGCCGTCACATAGTCGTCGGACAGCGAGCGCGGTGCATCCGCGCCGTGCCGGAAGGCCTGGAAGTCGTCGGTCTCCGGGCGATAGCGCTGCAGCCCGTCGCCGCCACTGCCCAGCCATACCCGTCCGCGCGAGTCCTCCAGCAGCGCGGTGACGTAGCGATGATTGTCACCCGCGCCGGTGTCCAGGCGACTGCGGTACATCTTCAACCGGCCTGTCCCGGGCTCGAAGCGGTACGAGCCC